>JASIJW010000452.1:0-4650 GCA_030050035.1 Acidobacteriaceae bacterium
GCCTTCGCCCGTACACTAAAGGCCCTGCCCAACTGAGTCCGCGCCAGGACGAGCAGCAATAGTGCGGGAGCTGAGATTGCGAGGCCGATGATGCGAGTGAACGTCCACGGAAGCCCCATGGCGTGACGGGGGAAGATCACCGCACAAACGGCGATGATGACCAGAGTGATGAAATTGAGCTTCAAGGGCGCTCCTGCTCCAATGCTATCGCGCTCACGTCGCGATAACAGCCGTACAGCAGTTTGTGGGTTGTGCGGCGAAATTATTACAGAGGCGGTTTCGCCAAGGTTGATTCTGCGCGTATCACCGCCAACTCTTCAGTAACAACTTGGTAATCAATTGCTCCGGCCTTCGGATCATGCTTTTCGTTACGGCTTTGCTGCTGCACTCATCTCCGTCAAAACCGCCTGAACCGCCGCTGCCGGATCAGCAGCCTGCGTAATCGGCCGGCCGACGACCAGGTAGCTCGCGCCGCGGCGCAGAGCGTCGGCGGGTGTGGCGATGCGCTTCTGGTCGCCGATTGCTGCGCCCGCGGGACGAATGCCGGGAACCACCAGAACAGCTTCAGGGCCGCCGATCTTGCGCAGCCGCTCAACCTCCTCCGGCGAGCAGACAAAACCGCGAATGCCCGCCTCGAGCCCCATCCGCGCCAGCGATTCCACCTGCGCGGCCGGGTCGCGATCGATCCCGATGGCTCCAAGCTGTTGCCGGTCCATGCTGGTGAGCACGGTAACGGCCAGCAGTTGCGGCCTGTCGTTTGAATCTTGACTGGCAACGCCGGCCAATGCCTCGCGTGCGGCGGCCAGCATTGCCGGACCGCCAGCTGCATGGACGGTCATGAGCTTCGCGCCAAGCGCCGCAGCCGACCGCACTGCACCCGCAACGGTGTTGGGAATGTCATGAAATTTGAGATCGAGGAAGACGGAATAACTGCGCGCGGCGAGCTTTTCGACGATCTGGGGCCCGGCGGCTACGAACAGCTCGAGCCCGACTTTGAACCAGTGGCAGCGGCCCTCAAGCCGGTCGACGAGCGCAAAGGCAGAAGAGGCGTCGGGCACGTCCAGCGCGACGATGAGGCGATCTTGCGCGGATGCTTGAGCGTCGCGGCCGGTGCTTATGCCGGTACGGGGCGACGAACTTTCAGGCGAAACTCCTTCCGGGGTTGGCATAATGGAATCGTACCGTATACTCTGCAGGAATTTCGTCTCAACTTCCTTACGCAGCTTCCTATAACGTCTAAATAAACACATACGCCAGCAGGAGCAGATATCGGTTGAGGACAATGGGAAAGTTTGGATTGTTCTTTTGGTTATCGTTCGGTTTGTGGGCCTCTGTCTCGGCGACCGCCTGGGCCAAGGTCGACACTAACCCGATGAACTACGATCCTCAGGTAAAGGAGGCCTACGAGCACTTCTACAACCTGGATTACGCCGGCGCGGTGGATCGCTTTGAGACCTACCACAACGAGCACCCCGGCGACCCGCAGGCCACGGCCTATCTGCTCAACGCGGTTGTCTTTCAGGAACTCTACCGGCAGGACCTGCTCGACACCACCTTCTACGCCACGGACGGCTTCCTGACCGGCCGCCACGCCACGCAGGAGGATCCGCAGGTGCGCGACCGTGTCTTCGCTCTGAGCGACGAGGTGACGCGCGAATCCGACTGGCGCCTGAACAAAAAACCGGATGACGTGGACGCGCTGTTTGCGCGCGGTTGGGCGCGCAGCCTGCGTTGTACCTACGTGGCAATGGTGGAGCGCGCCTTCGGCACCGGCTTCCGGCTGGCGACAAAGGCCCGGGACGATTGCACGCATGCACTCGCGCTCGACCCGAACTACGTGGACGCCAAGCTGATCGTGGGCGTGTACGAATATGTGGTCGGCGCGCTGCCGCTGCCATTCAAGTTTCTCATCGGCTTTGCCGGCATCACCGGTTCCAAATCTAAGGGCATGGCCATGCTGCGGGAGGCCGGCGAGCACGGCGTCATCACCAGCGTGGAGGCCCGCACGGCCATGGCGCTCTTCCTGCGCCGCGAGGCGAAATACCAGCAGGCCATCGAGGTGGTGCGCAGCCTGCGCGTTCAGTATCCGCACTGTTTTCTCTTCGCCCTGGAAGAGGCCAACCTGCGCAAGGACTCGGGCGAAGGCATGCCGGCCGTGGACGCCTACCGCGAAATCGTGACCGACAGCTACAAGCCCGACTACTTCGCCTCTGCCAAGCTCGAACTGGTGAACTTCGGGCTGGGCGACGCTTTGCGCGGCCAGCGCCACTACGGCGAGGCGGCGCAAGCCTACGAGCAGGCCGCGCTCACGCCCGGCGTGGGGCCGGAGCTGAAGATCCGCTCGCTTGTGGCGGCAGGGCAGTGCCGCGACTTGAATGGCGAGCGCGACCTTGCTTTACGGGATTACCGCGCGGCCATTGAAGCCGGCCCGAATACCTCCCGTGCCGACATTGCCCGCAAAGGCCTGCGCAGCCCGTACCGCGGGACGTAGCTCCTACAGCGCCTCGCGCACTGCATCGTGAAAGGCCGGCCGCACTTGGCGGATGAGCTGGCTCGAGCGATCGGACCGGTCCGGCCACGTCCGGTTCGTGAGCAGCACCACGGCAACCGCGGCATCGAGATCGATCCACATCGAACACCCGCTGTAACCAAGATGCCCGATCGAGTTCCGCGAGAAATATTTCCCGGAAGACGAGTTCTCCGACGGCGTATCCCAGCCGAGCGCGCGCGAGCTGCCCTCGGGCGGCTGCCGCGCGGCAAAGGTTTCGATGGTTGCGCGCGAAAACAGCGCCCTATGATTCGCTCCGCCGTCGTCCTTCCACCCGCGCAGAATCTCCTGCGCAAACCGGAGCAAATCCGGCACCTTCGAAAACAGCCCGGCATGGCCTGCTGTGCCGCCCAGCACGTACGCATTTTCGTCCTGCACCTCGCCTTGAATCCGGCGGTGTCGAAAGCTTGTGTCTTGTTCTGTGGGTGGAATGGCGCTGCGCATCCCGGGCGCAGGACAGAACCGCGTCGAGCTGAGACCCAACGGATGAAAGACCTCGCGTTCGGCGAAGATGTGCAACGGCTCGCCGGTCGCGACTTCGATCGCCTTGCCGAGCAGAATGAAGCCGGGGTCGGAGTACTCGGCGCGCATGCCCGGCTCGGCCTCTAACGGTAGCTCAAGGCAGGCGCGCAGCAGCGCGCCTGGTGTTTGGGCAGCGCGAAAAAGCTCCACATAGCCGGGCATGCCGGAGTTGTGCGCCAGCAGGTGCCGAATTTTCACGTGCCGCGCGCGATCGCCCGCCGGACGGCCAATGACGAAGCGCGGCAGCAGATCGCCTACGGGCGTGTCGAGATCGAGCTTGCCCTGCTGGGCCGTACTCATCTCGAAGAGCAGCATGGCCACGGCGGTCGTTGCCGCCACCTTGGTCACGCTGGCAATGTCGAAGACCGTGCCAGGTTTCACGGCCGGGGCGTCATCGTCATAGGTGAACCGGCCCATCGCACCTTCGAGCACTACCTCGCCGCCGGCCACAACGCCAAAGGCGCAGCCGGGAAAGGCGCGCGTCTCGATGGCCTCCGATAGCACGCGTATAGCGGCGCGGAACCGGTCGTGCGCGTGCGAATCGCGGGCTTGCGAAGCGTTCACTGTACTCGGCAGATCTGGCAAACTCATCGCTGGTCGAAGAATAACCTAGATGTGCCTGAAATAGGGCAGATTTGCCGGCCGCGCAGCAGTGGATTTTTCTTCCTCGCGCGTCGCGCTGCGGTTATCCTTTTTGCGGAACGGTCCGTCTATACCATGAGGGCCAGGAGGCGTTCGATGCGAGTACAGGGGAGCAGCCTGCCGGCTGCATTTCTGGCCGGAGTTATCGCCATTGGCAGCCAAGCGGTCGCGCAGGCTCCGTCGCAGCCCGCGGCCACACAGCCCGATCCGGCTCTAACCACCCGGACCGCAGCCCCGGCTCCCGACGCAGCGCCGGCCGCGCCAGCTGCATCTTCCGTCGCGCCTGCCCAGCGCACCTACACCGTTCCTGCCGGCACCAAGATTCTCTTGCAATTGCGCAGCGCCATCAACACCAAAAGCGCGCACCCCGGAGACGGCGTATATCTTTCGTCCACCTTCCCGGTCGTCGTCGGCAATCGTGTGATGATCCCCGTGGGCGTCTATGTGCAGGGCGTGGTGGACCGCGTGCAGCGCGCCAACCACGAGAAGCGCAAGGCAGAGCTCGACATGCACTTCACCTCCATCATCTTTCCCAATGGCTCGGTGGTTGAAATTCCGGGCGTGGTCGACAGCTTGCCGGGAGCAAGCAAGCAAAGTGTGAAGAATGACGGCGAGGGCACAGTCCAGCAGGATCCCGACAAGACGCGCAACGCCGGCGAGGTAGCCAAGATCTCCGTACCTACCGGCGCCACCGTGGGAGCGATCGGCGGGCTGGGTGCCGGGCATCCGCTGGCTGGCGGGCTGGCCGGCATCGGCGCGGGACTGGCGACGGCTGGCATTGTTTCGCTGTTTACGCGCGGCGCCGATGTGAGCATCGAAGCCGGCACGCAGGTGGAGATGGAACTGCAGCGGCCGTTAATCCTGCAGGAAGAAAACCTGGCCGCGGTCGGCGCGCCTGGCGCCGCGGCTCCGCTGGCGCCTTCGCCCGACCAGCCAAG
>JASIJW010000453.1:0-6465 GCA_030050035.1 Acidobacteriaceae bacterium
TCATCTGCCCATCGAAGGTACGTTCGGCATCCAGATGAAAGCCGGCCCGGATAATCTTTCCCTCCACGATCTGCGCGCCATTGGGAGTGTTCACCTCAAAGTCGATCGTCCTGCCCTCGTATTTTTCGAGCAGCCACTCCTGCGTCACCACAGCCGCGTCGTAATTCTGCTCAACAATGTGTACCGGGTGGTTGCCGGAGGCGTCGCGCAGCACTACGGAATCCGGCTCCAGTTTGCTGGTCACATCGCTTGCGGTCACTTCATTGGTGCCTGCGTGCAAATCGAGATCGATGTACTGGCGTGCAACAGCGAAATCCTGGTTGTAGATGGTCAGCGCCACAGCCGGCTTTGCGGCCTGCTGCGCTCCTGCCAGAGATGCGGCAAAGAAGACTACTGGAACGAACCCCCCGATTCGGCTCATACGCCTCCTGCCTTGGATGTAGTGGATTGAAACCGCTGCAACGTTGACGCACAAACGCCCCAAACGTTTGCGCGTACAGCGGTTCCAGAGTTGCTGTATCCCGCAGGCATGATGCTGAGTGGCATTTTCCTCAAGAAAATGCCACTCAGCAGTCCTCAAAAGGGCACGGTAACTCTGAAACCGCTCTAGCCAACTGCGAGCGGCAACGTCTCAATACTCTATGCCCCGCTGCGCCAGGATGCCCTTCTGGTAAGCGTGCTTCACCTCGCGCATCTCGGTGACCGTGTCGGCCAGTTCCACCAGCAGAGGGTGCGCGTTGCGGCCCGTAAGGATGACGTGCACCATCTCCGGCCGGTTGCGCAACGCATCGGCGACAATCTCGGGGTCGAGTATTTTGTAGCCAATGGCGTAGTTGATCTCGTCGAGAATCACCAGGTCCCACTCGCCGGAGTAGATGGCCTGGCGCGCTTCTTCCCACGCGGCTTCCACCATGCGAATATCTTCAGGATCGGTCTCCGCGCCGCCGATCTTCACAAAGCCGCGGCCCATCTGCTTCAGCACGAAATTCGCGCCGAACGTCTCGGCCGCGTCCAGCTCGCCGTAGTGCCATGAGCCTTTGAGGAATTGCAGCATGAGCACGCGCATGCCATTGCCCACAGCACGCAGTGCCGTGCCCAGCGCGGCCGTAGTTTTCCCCTTGCCGGGACCGGTGTTGATAATGAGCAGGCCTTTGCGGGAAGCGTCCATGGGCAGATTTCAGGTTCCAGGTTTTAGGTTTCAGTGGAGTCGCGCTGGCGCTGAAGTCTTCAGTTTTTCCAGCATCGAATGGAGCATTTTTCCGATTTCGTGCGATAAGGCTTCGGCTTCATCGATCAGCTCCATATTGCCCATACCGAGCGAGCGTGCGAGTTCGAGCTGGGTCTGAAGCTCAAAATTTGATCCGCGGGCGATGGCGAGAAACTGCCGGTATTCCCTCACACTTAACCGTCCGCTGCCTTCAGCGATATTGCTCGGCATAGATACCGCAGATCGCCGGAGCTGGCTTGCAAGCCCATACGTCTCTTCGCGCGGAAAGCCCTGTGCCAGCTGATATACGGCGGTTGCCAACTGCATGGATTTCTGCCAGACCACAAGTTCCCGAAATGAACGCAGCATGGAAACTCCTCACGGCCACAAAATCTGAGCCTGACGTCTGAAACCTGAAACCTGAAACCCTAGTCACAGACCACTGTATCAATGTCCGCAGTGATACGGATGCCCCGCCAGAATCGTGAACGCGCGATAGATCTGCTCGGCGAGCACCACCCGCGCCAGCGCATGGGCCATTGTCATCGGGCCGAGCGACAGCAGCAACTGCGCGCGGCTGCGTGCCTCGTCGCTCCAGCCGCTGGCCGGGCCGATCGCGAAGACGATGTGCTGCGCGCCCTGGTCGCGGCGCGCGCCGATCCAGCTTGCAAAATCTTCTGAACTCATCTGCCGGCCGCGGCTGTCGAGCAGCACCGCCGCCGGCTGCGTCCGGCCCTCGCGCCGCGCCAGCCACTCCAGGAATGCCGTCTCGCTGCGAAAGCTCTGCGCCGTGCAACGTGCGAACGCTGAGCAGCGTTCGAGATATTGGCGCGTGAGCGCGTCGAAAGTGTCTCGCGCCGCCGGTGCGGCGCCGATGTGCGCAATCGTGAGCTGCATCCTGAGCAGAATACTTGAACGTAACAAGGAAGCGTTGTTTCGGCCCGGCTATCAGCCTATTTAATGCTGCGCAAATCCGCATTGGGCGTACAGGCAACTGTTCTCGTATGTGCGCCATCGGTTGCTTCCATAAGGGTGCGTATCTCTGCATAGCGGCGCACCCTTTTAACAGGAAAAACACCCTTTTAACAGCAAAACGACTGCCATCTGTAATCGGATTTTCTCCAACTGCGGCCGGAATTGCTTTCTCTCATAGTTGTCGCGCCCTCGTTCTGCACGCATATTCATCCCCCGGGCCCAACGGCAGGTCTTCGTCGCTGGGTGGTTTTCGGCGCCTAAGTAGCAACCGAACTAAGCCGGCCACGGCAGCGGACTCAGTCGTTCAGTGCGATATTTCGCTTTCGTTTCCAACTGAAGATGCAAGCCGTCTTCCGAGCGGCGATGTCCGCTCTCACCTGTTCCATCGCGTGTCTGGCGCGCAAGCGGCCGTGTGCGGTGGTTTACTCAGGAGGAACTTGTGATTCAACTACTGGTTGCAAGGCGGGTCAATGGGCTCTTGCCGCTGATAGCCGTGATAGTGCTTGCAGCGGCCGGAATAATGGCAGCGGCCCAGGGCATCATTACCGGCGGCATTACAGGCGATGTAAACGATCCTATGGGCGCGGTAGTGGCCAACGCCACAGTCAAGGCGGTGAACACAACCACCGGCATGAGCTTTACCGGAACCTCGAACCGCCAAGGTGTCTACGTGATATCAAACGTTCCGGTGGGCACGTATAACGTGACGATTTCGGCCAGCGGCTTCACCTCCGTTATCGTCGACCACGTGGTTGTGGCCGCCGGCAATGCAACACCAATCCCCACGCAGAAGCTGGCGCTGGGCCAGGCCGCGCAAACCGTGCAGGTTGAGGGCGGCGCCGCGGAGCTCTTGAACACCACCACCGCGCAAGGCGAAATGGTGATGGACAGCGAGCAACTGCAGAGCCTGCCCGTCAACGGCGCCTTCGACAATGTGACCCTTGCCGTGCCCGGCGTGGTGCAGACGCACAACAACAACTTTTCGAACACCAATGGCGTCGGCTACTCGGTGAATGGCCAGCGCGGGCGCTCGAACAATTCTGAGATCGACGGCCAGTCGAACAACGACAACTCCATCGGCGGCCCGAGCTTTTTCTTCTCCAACCAGGATGCCATCCAGGAGATCCAGGTGATCACCGACAACTGGAGCGCGCAGTACGGCCGCAACATGGGCGCGGTGGTCAACTACATCACCAAGAGTGGAACGAATAAGTTCCATGGCTCCGGATTTGAGATGTACACCGGCTCGTGGCTGTCGTCCCTGCTGCAGACCCAGAAGGACCCGCAATTCGGCTTCTGCCCGCAAGGCCAGAATGCAAACTGTCTCAACAACCCGAGCTCGCCGTTCTTCGGCCTCACCATCCCGTTCGTGCCGCGATTCGTGCAGAACAACTGGGGCGGCACGCTGGGCGGGCCAATTCTCCACGACCGGCTCTTCTTCTTTGGCAGCACCTTCTGGGTGCATCAGTACCAGTCAGGTACGACGACGACCTCCAGCGGCACATTCTTTCCCGATCCAACCGGACTGTCCCAGCTGCAGGCGGCCTTCCCCGGCAACACGGGCGTAGCCTCGCTGGTGCTGAACGGACCGTACTCAGTGCGGACCGGCAACCCGCAGCCGATTCCTAATACGGTTCCCGGCACTTGCGCCTCGAACGGCTGGACCGACGGGCCCAACGGCACCTGTATCATGCCCGTGACCAACGGCACTGGCATCGCGAATATCGAGATCGCACAGTACAAGCGCGTACTGCAGCAGTACACGCTCGACCAGGAGCAGCTCGGCCGTCTCGACTACCGGCTTGGCGAGCGCGACCAGTTTTATCTTCGCTACAACTACCAGAACAATCCGACCGTTCCTGGACTGTACCTGCAGTCGAACGCAGCTGCTGCGGCCGGCAATTTTGTGAA
Organism: Acidobacteriaceae bacterium; assembly: GCA_030050035.1. Taxonomy (GTDB): domain Bacteria; phylum Acidobacteriota; class Terriglobia; order Terriglobales; family Acidobacteriaceae; genus Telmatobacter. Next base: position 4,094 of record JASIJW010000453.1, read on the forward strand.
CGTCACCGGCATCACGCACCAGACGGGAGGCGACTGGACGCACACCTTCACGCCCCGCATTACAAACCAGCTACGCTACTCGTTCCAGCAGTCGAATATCGCCTTCGAGGCTGGCGCCGTGCCCACATGCCTGGCAACCAATTTCACCACCTGCCCTTCGCAGGTCACACTGGGAGGAACGCTGGCCGTCTACGGTTACCTGCCTTCACTGCCGCAGGGCCGCTTCGTGAAGGTCAACCAGGTGCAGGACAACGCCAGCTGGACCAAAGGCCGGCATACCATCCTCTTCGGCGGCGAATACGTCTTCCAAAACTCGCCCAACCTTTATCTGCCCAACGCATCGGGCGCCTTCGACTTTGGAGCCGGAGCAGCCATCAACGCAGCCAATCCCACAGGCATTCCCTTCCGCAACACCAGTTCCAACGCCGCGCTCAACAACGGCGTCACCGGCATTCTCGAGGGCATCGGCCAAAATCTGCTGGCCTCCGGCAATCCAACCATTCCCTTCCGCGAGTCGGACTTGGCGTTCTACTTCCAGGACGACTGGAAAGTTCAGCCGAACGTTACTGTGAACCTGGGCCTGCGCTACGAGTACTTCGGGCAGGCCGTGAACTTGCTCCACGACCGCAGCGTGGCCCAGCAGACCGGGCCCAATCCCTTCTGGAGCACGGCGCTGCCGCTCTCCGTCACCACGTTCCCTTTCATCAATCCCTACTATAAGAACATCGAGCCGCGCATCGGCTTCGCCGTTATGCCCGGCGGCAGCACCAAGACCGTCCTCCATGCCGGCTTTGCAATCAACGCCGATCCCGCCTTCTACAACATCTTCATCAACGCTGCTACCAATCCTCCGGTCACTGTCGCTGGCAACTTTGCCTGCGATGGCATTTCGGTGGTCTGCGTGCCGCCCGGCGGCCTCACATTCGCCACCGTGCAGGCAACCAACACCAGGTTCATCCCCAAAGGCGTCGACCCGCGCGCCAACCTCGAATTCACCTTGCCGACGAACTTCCGCAATCCCAATTCCGAGAGCTGGTTGTTAGGCGTGCAATACCAGCTCGTTCCTCAGGCCGTGGCCGAGGTGCGCTACATAGGCAACCACACCTACGGCAACTTCCAGTCGTTGAACTCCAACCCAGACGTCGGCGATGTGCGGACCTACTTTCCCGCCTATGGCGCCGGAGTGCCGGCGTGCACCATCACTACTGCGCCGGGGTTTAACCGGCCCAGCTGCCCCAATGGCCTGCTGCAATCAACCGGCAACACGGCTTTCTCCCTCTACAACGGCCTGCAGGCCTCGCTCACCTTCCGCAACTTCCACAACTGGACCGGTACCGCCTCCTACACCTATAGCCGCACCATCGACAACGTGAGCGAGATCCTCAGCACCACTCTCGGCGGCACCACCAACGCCTACGCGCAGGATCCGCTGAATACCAACCTCGGCGAGCGCAGCGTCAGCGGCAACTCCTACCCCAACGTTTGGGGAGTCCAGATGCAGTACAACGTGCCATGGTTCGGCAATCGGGCCAAGGCCTTACGCCGTGTGATCGGCGGCTTCTTCTTTAACGCCTTCTATCAGTTCAATGGCGGCCAGCCATTCAACCCCATCCAGAATTTCTCGACCGTGCAGTCGGGCAACGTGCTCACCGCTATCGGTGCCAACCCAGCCATCAACATGACGCTGGCTACAACCAGTTTTTGCGACCAGGCCTTTGCCGCGCAGTTCGGCAATCCCTGCCGGCCCATCCTCGATAATCCCAGTGCACCGCTCGGATCAATCGGCATCAACCTTGGTCCCGGCGGCTATGTGGACTATGTGACCGGCCTGCCCGTCACGCGCTCCTCCGAGCACTGGCTCTGGAACAACAAGTACGAGTCCATCGCACTCGGCAACCCATTCCCCGGCATCAATCGCAATACCCTGCGCGGCGACAGCTTCAACAATGTCGACGTGACGGCGGGCAAGAACATCAAGCTCACCGAACGGTTCACCGTCATCCTCCAGGCCAGCGCCTTCAACATCATGAACCGGGCCTACTATGGCACCCCGGACCCGAACGTTGAGGACGCTCCTGCCGGCGGATTCCTGAACAACTTCTTTGGTCTCGGCACCTCGCCGGGCAGTTCGGCCGCTGGCGGCGCCTTCGAGCAGGGCCTTGGCAACCGCAACGTCCAGCTGGCCGGCAAAATCACTTTCTGAAGCGCAAGCTGTTCCTGGTGCTTCACTTGGGGCGCCCTCGCGGGCGCCCATTTTTTTGGGGGAATCAATTTCGGGTAACTGAAAAGACTGATCGCGCCCCAAAGTTATGGCTGCCGACAAGACTTCGGGCGGACAACGGAACGAACTTAACCCCAGGATCGCGATTTTT
>JASIJW010000454.1:0-2658 GCA_030050035.1 Acidobacteriaceae bacterium
ATTTGCGCTAATTCTCCTGCTGATTCTGCCCAATCTCCTTCGGGAGGTGCGCCACCACTGGGCAACGCTGGAGCTGCTACACAACGATCAGGTTGGCGGCAAGAACGTTCACGTGGGCCCCCTCGCGTTTGTGCTGGAACAGATGCTGGTCTTCGGTCCTCTAATGGCGCCGTTGTGGGTGGGAGGCATTCTCTGGCTGCTCTTCAGCTGGGCAGCAAAAGCGTTCCGCTTTCTGGGTGTAACGTACTTGCTCTATCTGCCCCTGATGATGATTCTGCACGCCAAGGACTATTACCTTGCGGCCATTTATCCGCTGTATTTTGCCGCAGGCGCAACCGCCTGGGATCTTTTCTTTCGCAAGGCCTGGTTGCGGCGCGGTCTGACGCCGGCGTACATGGCGTTGCATGCGGCACTCATCGCGATTCTGTTGCCAATCATTCTCCCGATACTGCCACCGGCAAGCATTCTTGCATTTCAGCAGCGGTTCCATATGCAGCCGCCGAAGCTGGAGACGGAAACTACGGCAGCGCTGCCGCAGTACTTCGCTGACATGCTGGATTGGCGGCAGAAGGCGGACATGCTGGCCGCTGCCTGGTACTCGCTGCCGCAGGCGGAGCGCGCACAGGCCGTGATCTACACGGAGAACTATGGCGACGCGAGCGCGGTGAACGTGTACCGGCCGGATGTGCCTGAGGCCATCAGCGGTCACCAGAACTACTTCTTCTGGGGACCGCGCACGTATACGGGTAGCGTGATGATCGTGTTTGGCGAAAGCCGCAGGACGCTCGAAACCAACTTCGACTCGGTAGAGGAATTTACGCAGGATGCAAATCCGTATGTGGAGCCATATGAGCGTGGGCCGGTTTTCATCTGCAGAGGTCTGCATGAAAACCTCGAAACCCAATGGCCGAAAGTGAAGTTCTGGTATTAGCGCTCTACAAAGAGTCCTCAATTACGCCTTCGGGCCTTAGCACTCATTGACCTATCAGTGAGGCCATTTTCAGGATTGCTCCCGATCTACGGGTTCTCGTCACTCAAATTTCAATTGCTGGCCATAATCAGAAGCGGTGAATTCAAATTGACCCACTACCCAATAACGGGTAGTCGGTCAGTTCCGAACTTTTGAAAGGTGCGGACTTTATCCCTTATGTTCAACTCCCAAAAATGATCCGATCACACATGATGCGTGACTGCCTCCGTAAATAGAATCCCGCCGATCACGATCAGCCCGCCATACACGTATTGGAGGAACGCAGCGCCCGAAAATCGACGGTTGATCGCCCGCCCCAGGAACACCGCTGGCAGCATAACCGGCACCGAAAGCAGGAATTCGTGCGTCACCGTGCGCGTCCATAGCCCGGCGCTCCAGTAGCCGATCATTCCCAACATGCTGGCAGGCAAAAAATAAGCTTGCAGCGTCGCGCGAAAGTGCTGCGGCGACCATCTCCGCAGCGAGCCGTAGATCACCAGTGGTGGCCCGTTCATGCCATACGCTCCACCCAGAATGCCGGCCAGAAATCCTGAAAGCAGAAGCACATCTCGATGCTCATGCTCCAGTCGAAGCGCGTCGCGCGCCGTCAACGAATAGACCGCAAACAGCAGGATCAAAATCCCCAGTCCCGCCTTCACCAGTTCCTGAGGCGCTTTGGTCAGCACCAGCAACCCGAGCGGAATCCCGAAAACCGTAGCCACCAGCAGCCCGGCAGCGCTGCGCAGGTGAATTTGTCTCCAATCCTGCGCTACTACAACCGCCGCAATCGCGATCGAAAGCAGCACCGCCAGCGGCGCGGCAACCCGTAGTGGCATGCAAAGCACCAGCAAGGGCACTGCGATCAGCGCTTCGCCAAAACCAAACGCCGACCGGATCACCGTGGCAACGAAAACAATCGCCAGGACAAGCAGAAGCGAAGCGTGTATGGCTGTCTCCCGAAAAGGAAAATGGCCCCGGCGATCACACCCGAATCAAGTGTGCGGCGCGCTCATTCAGCATACCGGGATTGCCGCGATCAGGACCGCATTCAGGCTCGCATTTTAAGTGCGATTCGATAGGAACGGGCTCAGTCCTCAAAGCAGCTCCGCAAATCTGCGCATATTCCGTCGTAGCCAGGCATTTTTTCGATCATCTCTTCTGACAACAAAATATTTCCTTGACAACGAAGTTGACGCGAGTTTAACCTCTCGCCCATCAAAGAAACTCGTGTACGTTACCGCGCCAAACCTGGTGGGGCGGAATCGCACTACGAAATACATAGAGCGTGTTTCAAAAACATTTTTCATTCGCGTGATCCAGAGGCAAGCGCGATGAAAGAAAGCCGAGTAGGTGGAAAGATGTTCGTCACGGGCCAATACGTGGCGGAATTGGTCAACCCAGGCGATGACCGGTTCGATCTTCCAACATTGTTGGTAGCGTCGCAGTTTCCCGGAATCTTCGAGTATCTTCTCCTTGTTCTTCCAGTACGGACCACGCGGTGCTGCATGGAAATGGCTCGTCTATCGGCATCTCGGGCAAAAGATCATAACCATACCGCAGACTATAAGACTCTATTGACATTTCTCTCTGTATGTAGCCTAATAACGTCATGCAACAGTATCTGCTCACCCAATTCAGCACTCTTCCGAGTGCGTCGGCGCCCAGCCCGGTGTCCTGTTGTTGCTGTT
>JASIJW010000455.1:0-6305 GCA_030050035.1 Acidobacteriaceae bacterium
AGCCACCCCTAGATTGACTGCCGCACCAACGGATCGCGCAGCAACAGAACGTAAACAAAAAAAGTTAAGCACCAGGAAGCACACGCATGATGACAGAAGCAACGCCCCCTCCGATGGAAACGGGGCCGGCACAGGACAATGGTCCAGTGCAGTCGCAACACAGGCGCCGCCGGCGTCGCCGCAAGAACAAGTCACAGCAGGCCGCCGCGCAGGCTAACGGACAGGCGCCGCAAATGCAGGCGCCGCCGTCGGCCAGGCCGGCTGCGGCCCAGCAGAACCAGGGCCAAAACCACGGCCAGAATCAGGGGCAAGGCCGCCGGAAAAAGAAGAAATTCTTTGCAAAGAATGGCGTGCAGCAGTCGCAACCCGGCAACAGCGTAGGGCAGCCTCATCAGGGCAAACGGCGCAACCGGCAGAAGGGTCCGCGGGAGTTCGTTGGGCCGATGGATCACAGCTACCGCGCCGTGAACGGCAATGTGGCCGACGGTCCGCCCTCGACGATTCAGGTTGCCGGCAATCACATGGGCAGCTATTACTCCGAGTCGTACATGGCCGCTCCGGCGCCGGTGCGGGAAGACGCTCCCACGCGCATCTTCTGCTTCATCGAGGACCTGTTCTTCCTCGCCAAGATTCAGGAGACGGCGCGCAAGCTGGGCGTGAAAGTGGAGTTCGTAAAGGGCTCGGACAAGGTGACGGTGGACCGGATTGCGAGCGCGCCCGAGGCCGAAAAGCCCACGCTGCTCGTCTTCGACCTGAACAACGCGAACGCCAAGCCGATGACGCTGATTCCGAAATTCAAGACGAAGTTCAAGAAGGCGGTTTCGATCATCGGCTTTCTGAGCCATCTGCAGGGTGACCTGAAGTTGAAGGCGATCGAAGCGGGATGCGACACGGTGATGCCGCGTTCTGCATTCTCGCAAAGCCTGCCAAATCTGCTGCGCCGCTACGGCGTGGAAGAGGAAGAAGATTACGCGCCGCAGCCGGTCTAGGTGGTAGAAGGGTTGCTGCGAGTACAGCAAAGGCGCGCCAATGGCGCGCCTTTGCTGTCTCAGGAAGGATGCCGCCGATGGTGGGACTATAACTGTGTGGCAACGCCGGCGCTGAACCGGCGATCATGCCCCATCTTGGGCCGAGCGTCTGTCATCGTCGGAGGCCGGGTGCAGCATATCTTCCCCCGCCGTTGGCATGTTTCACATTGTCAGTACCACGCGAAACTCCGCTTTTCCGCTCATCATTCTTGCATAGGCATCGGCGGCTTTTTCGAGCGGATAGGTTTCGATCATGGCGCGGACGCCGGAGAGCTCGGCGAAGCGGAGCGTGTCCTCTTCATCGGCCGGTGTTCCAGCGGCCCAGCCGTGAATTGACTTGTCTCCGGTGATGAGTTGCACCGGCGTCACTTCAATAGGATCGAAGGCGACGCCCACGACGATGAAGTTGCCGTTGGGGCCGAGACCGTCGATCAGCTCGGACATTGCCTTTGCGCTGGGAGCGGTGGCCAGAATCGCGCTGGCTCCGCCCAGCTTCTGCAACTCCTGAGCCGCACTGGTGGCTTTGCTGTCGATGTAGATATTCGCTCCGAGTTTTTTGGCGAGCTTCTCATTTTCCGATCCGCGTCCGATCGCGGCTACCTTATAGCCGAATTTGCTTGCCCACTGCACGCCGAGATGGCCAAGGCCGCCAATGCCCTGGATGGCAACGAGGTCTCCGGGCAGGGCGCCGGAGTGGCGCAGAGCGTTGTAAGTGGTGATGCCGGCACAGAGCAACGGCGCTGCTTCCACGTCTTTGAGACTGTCTGGAATCGGCACCAGGGCTTCCATCGGAGCCACCATGTATTGCGCATAGCCTCCGTCGTAGCTGATTCCGGTAACTTTCATGTTGGCGCAATTGCCAAAATCGCCGCGCCGGCACTGGCGGCAGGTGCCGTCATGGCCGCCGTGCCAACCGACGCCCACCCGCTGGCCTTTGCGCCACGCAGTCACGCCGGTTCCCAGTTCGTCAATGACGCCTGCGACTTCATGGCCGGGAACCCGCGGATAAGCGATTCCGGGCCACGTGCCTTCCACGACGAGCGCATCGCTGTGGCAGACGCCACAGGCCTGCACCTTGATACGAACCTGGCCTGCGCCTGGCTGCGGAATGGGGCGATCGACGAGCTCAAAACGCGCTCCTCCCGCGGCAATCTGCGCAGCCTTCATAGTGGATACTGCGACTGCTGTTGCCATAAATCCTCCTAGTGGTTTTCAGCGGTGTTAAATGAGCACCACTGTTGTGAGAGCGATCGATTAAGGGTGGGTCCGGAGTTGTTGAGAGTGTTGCAGCTGCCTTGCGGCGCGTTTATCTGAATGGGTGGTTGGTGAAGATGTAGTCTCGCGCCTTTACGCGCGTGTGGCACTGACTGCGGACTGTCTTCCCGAATGTGCTTTCGGCGACGTCCCGCCGATTCTGAAAGCCTCTGAACTCGGAGAACGCGATTCCGTTTGGCGCTTTCAGCGTGAATCGGTCCTGAGCGGCGAGTGCGGCGCCGATCAGGACGAGCAGGGAAATCGCGGCCGAAACGGTTACTCGTAGGAGGGTCTGCTTGCTGAGCTTGCGTTTCATTCCCGTTCCTCCTCTCGCGCGGCTGCCGTGCATGGAGGGACGGCGGCTAGCGCGAGCGATTCAGGTCGAGAAAACGCGCGCAATGGGGGAAATTTCAGGAGATTCCGGGGCTGATTATCGCGCGGCGCAAGCCCGAAAGGCCCTGGGGGTGACCGCAATGGAGCGACTATACCCCTAGCTGCATCAGGCCGCAAGTGCGGCGCGTGGAAAACCGTCGAAGGGCGCACTCCGATTTTGCTTGTCGTTTCGTATTACCTGTCTTTATGCTTCCGTATATTGGTAATCTCCAAAGGGCTGCGTAGACGCTGGTCTTTTGCGGGCCAAAACGGGAGAACAGCGCCTTTATGCGACGGAAAGCACACCGGCGGTACCACATTTGGGTCAGGCGGGCTGAGGCAATCCGGTAATTGAGCCGATGGGTAGAGCAGTGCTACATTCGGCCATACTGGGTACTCCGGCCATATAGGGTACCGGTCTCCGAGGTCGATGCGGCTTGAATCAAAGCCGGGTGCTCTTCGCGGCATTAAGGCAAGACCGCAAAGCGGCCTTAAACGAAATTGCAAAGGAGCAGGCGGTTGGCTCTGCATCTGGCAGGACGGGAAACGTCTGACTCGCGGGCGCGCACGGCGGCGGAGTCGCGCTCGAGCAGCAAGCCGCGGCAGGCAGCGCGCATGCTGGTGGTCGACGACGAGACGCACGTCCGCTCGATGGTGGGCTGGACGCTGGAGCGCAGCGGCTACGAGGTGAAGCTGGCCTCAAGCGCAAAGGAGGCGCTGGAGCTGCTGGAACAGAGCAGCTACGACCTGCTTCTGACTGACATCGTGATGCAGGACATGAGCGGCATCGCGCTGCTCGAGAAGGTACACGCGCAGTTTCCTAATCTGCCGGTGGTGATGGTCACGGCCATCCACGATATCAGCGTGGCCATTGATGCCATGCGCCACGGGGCCTACGACTATCTGCTGAAGCCCTTTGAGCGCGAACACCTGCTGAAGACGGTAGAGCGGGCGCTCGAGCACCGGCAGGTGCTCGAAGAGAGCCATACCTACCAGCAGAACCTGGAGCAGATGGTGCGGGCGCGGACGGATTTGCTGCGCCACGCGATGGAAGACCTGGAACACTCCTACGATGTGACGCTGGAGGCGCTGGGCGACGCGCTGGACCTTAAGGATTCCGAGACCGAGGGTCATTCCAAGCGTGTAACCGCTTACACGATTGCGCTGGCGCGGGCCATGGGGGTTCCGCCGGCCGAGATCAAGGTGATTGCGCGCGGGGCGTTTTTGCACGATATCGGGAAGATGGCGATTCCAGATGAGATTCTGCGTAAGCCGGGAACGCTGACGTCGGAAGAACAGGACGTCATGCGCGAGCACTGCGCGCGCGGCTACCACATGCTGCGCAAGATCCCGTTTCTGGCCGGCGCGGCAGAGATCGTCTTCTGCCATCAGGAGCATTTCGATGGAACCGGCTACCCGAGCGGACTGCGCGGGCGCGAGATTCCCATCGGCGCGCGGATCTTCGCCGTCGCCGATGCGCTGGACGCCATTACCAGCGACCGGCCGTACCGCAAGGCGCGGAGCTTTGATACCGCGCGCGAAGAGGTTTTGCGCTGCTCAGGTACGCAATTCGATCCGGCGGTCGTGGAAGTCTTCCTGAAGATTCCCAATGAGCTGTGGCAGGAGCTGCGCTCGGAGATCAGCGGCCAGAGCAAGCGGTTTTCTCCGCCTGAAGTGACGAATCCAGCCAAATCGATGTAAATTCAAGGCGAGTCGGACCGGATGTAATCCGGTTAGCTGGTCCGTCCACCCGGGGGCGCATTTGCACGTTCGCCTTGGCGTGCACGGCGAGATCCGGGCCGCGTGGCGAGGCACGAAGGAGGCGCGATGAAGGCATTCACCAAGGAAGAGGCGCAAGGCCAGCTTGGCCGGCTGAAGGGCTGGCAGATTGAAAATGGAGAGCTGGTGAAGACCTTCAGCTTCAAGGATTTTCGCGGCTCGCTCGGATTTGTGAATCAGGTGGGAGAGCTGGCTGAGCGCGCCGGACACCATCCCGATATCGACATTCGCTACAACCGGGTGCGGCTGAGCCTGATGACACACGATGCGGGCGGACTGACGGCGAAGGACTTTGAGCTGGCAGAGCACGCAGACCGGCTGGGATAATGTGCGCGGCTGGAGTTTGCGGCCGTGGATGCCCGGGTCAAAAAGACGACCTGGTAAAAGAATCCAGAATTCCGGATAGCGTGCTGAAACAGCTGAAAACGCTTTACGGGCAGGAATGTTTACCTGATTATGATACATCAAATCACATTGTGATGAAGATATGGCTGGATCGGGGCATGGATGGCTTAGGTTGCGGGATGGCGCTCGCCGTAGCCCTTGCGATATTAGTATATTGTTGTCAACGAGATATGGTATCCACAGCTCTTTCCTTTTTGGAACCGGAACAGGCTGATTGCTCAATGTGGGAATGTTCTTCGAGAAATCCTAAAATTTCGAATTTTGTATTTGCATTCTCCAGAATCTATGCTATCGTGTAGTTATTCCGGTTGAGAGGGAAGCCCAAGGGCAGGCCCGCCAACCGGGAGTAGTTTGCGTCACTGGCCTCCCGGCACGGATAGCTATAACGTCCGTGCCGTCTTTTTTTGCTCGCATTACGGTGGACAGCGGAACCAGTGGCGTTTGGACCGCCGATGCATCTTCTCTAGAGAAATTCCCTGCATATAAAATCGGGACGTGAGGGTCACGATGAAAAAGATTGCGGGGCGCCGCTGGGCGCTTGGGTTGCTTGTCTGCGCGTTTACGGTGGCAAGTTACGCGCAGTGGTCGAATCCGGCCGACGACGTTCCGGCCTATCACTCTTCTGCGCCGCTGAAGGTGAGCGCGCTACCGCCGATCCTGCATGGCGCGCAACTCACGGGCGACAACTTCCGCTATCCATGGCAGGTGCATGTGTATCAGGACGCGGCGCGCGTGAGCAGCGTGCTGTATCAGCTACCCTGCAATTGCCGCTGCGACCGCGCGCTGGGCCACACAAGCCTGCGGAGCTGCTTCGAGGGACTGCACGGGACCGAGTGCTCCACCTGCGCGAAGGAGGGTTTTTACGCTTACCAGCAGACAAAGCTGGGCAAGACTCCGGCCGAGATCCGCGCAGGGATCGAGCGGCATGAGTACGAAGCGATCGACCTGGAAAAGCAGTAATCACTCGCCTCCAACCAGCGTAAAATGAGAGATGCAGCACGAGCCGGTTGGCTCCGCGGTTGCACCCGCGGACGCGGTTGGGTCATCCAACTAACTGTCCGCAAGTCCGGAGTCCCTGACGGCAGGTCTTCGTCGTCGGGGTGGATGTGGGGGCGTCACGGTTTCGACGGGATCGCTTGCGGCACGGAGGCATGCCGGGGTGTGGGCACCCGTAATCGCTCGCAAAACAAAAGTTGCCAACAACAATCTGGCACTTGCTGCTTAATTAACTAAGCAGCCGTCCGCCGCGGCTTTGCCTGTGGGCTGCGAACGGGCGTCGCACAGCAGGCTGGTGATTGGCCCTCGGTCCGTGGGCCGGTCATAAGATCATCGGACTAGCTTCCGGCGCATCTTGTCCGCTCTGAGCGCCGCGGAGCGAAACCCAACGGAACGGACTGAGCATGGAGTCTCCTGGCTGACAACGATTTCGGACGCGGGTTCGACTCCCGCCGCCTCCACCAGCCTTTG
>JASIJW010000456.1:0-3069 GCA_030050035.1 Acidobacteriaceae bacterium
CTCGTTGGCCTACAATTATTGCTGTCCGACAAAGGACTATGCGCGAGGTGATAATTCCTTTGCCTTCGTGGGACGCTATTTGCGATTTTCGGGTATTTATAATTCAGCACCGGCACTGCGAGGACTCATGAACAAATTCGCTTCGTTGTTTTTGCGCGCCATTTTGGGGGGCATCGTTTTTGCGTGCGTTCTGTTCGCGACAGTTGTCAGCGCGCAGCGGCTGCCGACGAACGCGATCCCCACGCATTACACGCTCACGCTTGCGCCTGATCTGAAGACGGCGACATTCACGGGCGTGGAAAAGATCGACGTGAACATTGCGCAGCCGACCAGCTCGATCACGCTGAACGCGGCGGAGATCAAGTTCGATTCGGTTGCGATCGTTTCCGGCGGGGTGCGGCAGACTGGAACGGTGACGCTCGATGCTGACAAGCAGCAGGCGACATTTACATTTCCGAATACGGTTGCCGCGGGCACGGCGGTGCTCGAGATCCACTATACGGGGATCCTGAATAACGAGTTGCGCGGGTTTTACCTTTCGAAGACGGCGCGGCGTAACTATGCGGTAACGCAGTTCGAGCCGACCGATGCGCGGCGGGCATTTCCCAGTTTCGATGAGCCGGCTTTCAAGGCACGGTTCGACGTTACGCTGGTGGTGGACTCGGGCGACACGGCGATTTCGAATGGGCAGATTGTGAGCGACACGCCCGGGCCGGAGCCGGGAAAACATACTCTGGTTTTCAGCACAACGCCGAAGATGTCCACCTATCTGGTCGCGTTCCTGGTGGGGGATTTCCAGTGCACGGCCGGCTCGTCGGATGGCGTGGCGATCCGCGTGTGCGCGACGCCGGACAAGGTTGCGCTTACGCCGTTCGCGCTGGGTATTGCGAAGTATGTGTTGCACTATTACGACAACTACTTCGGCATTCACTATCCGCTGAAGAAGCTCGACCTAATCGCGATTCCGGATTTTGAGGCCGGCGCGATGGAGAACTTTGGCGCGATTACGTACCGCGAATCGGACCTGCTGCTCGACCCGAAGACCGCGACGGTGAACGCCAAGCGGACTGTGGGCTTTGTGGTGGCGCACGAGATGGCGCACCAGTGGTTCGGCGACCTGGTGACGATGGACTGGTGGAATAACATCTGGCTGAACGAGGGTTTTGCCACGTGGATGGAAAACAAGCCGGTGGCGGCAATGCACCCTGAATGGAACATGGACCAGATGGTTGCCGCCGACCAGCAGGACACGCTGAACCTGGACGCGCAGCCGACGACGCGGCCGATCCGCGCACCGCTGGCGAATACGCCGGATGAGATTAATCAGTTGTTTGATGGCATCAGCTACGGCAAGGCCGGCGCGGTGCTGCTGATGGTGGAAAACTACCTGGGGCCGGAGGTGTTCCGGCAGGGCGTGCACAATTACCTGGCGGCGCACGAGTATTCGAACGCCACGGCCGAGGACTTTTGGAACGCGCAGACGGCGACGAGCCACAAGCCGGTGGACAAGATCATGGAGTCGCTGGTGACTCAGCCGGGCGTACCGATCTTGACCTTTGGCGACCCGGCGGCGGGCAGCGTGGCGGTGGAGCAGAAGCGGTTTTTCCTGGATCCGGGCGAGCACGCCAACGCCGACCAGAAGTGGACGGTGCCGGTGTGTTTTGTTACGGGGTCTGACCGGCAGATGCAGCCGGCCGGCGGACAGGAGTGCCAGCTTCTGAAGCCATCTGAAACGTCGCTCAAAGCCCCTGCTACGCCGCTGTTCTTTGCCAACGCCAGCGGCAAGGGATATTACCGCAGCGCATATGCGCCTGCGCAATACCGGGCACTGGTTGCGGCGGCGGAAACCGGACTAACGCCAATGGAGCGCATCAGCCTTGCGGGCGACGAGTGGGCACGGGTGCACACGGGCGACGTTCCGGTGGGCGACTTCCTCGATCTGACTGCGGCTCTCAAGTCCGATTCCGATGCCGAGGTGTTTTCGACGGTTTCCCGGCGCATCAGCAGCGTGTATGAAAACATTGCGGCCGACGCCCAGGAGCGGACAGCGCTGAGCGCGTGGGTGCGACGCACCTTTGGTCCGGAGTACAAGAAGCTAGGCCAGCCGGCGCCTGACGATTCGCCAAACAAGCAGCAGCTTCGCGCCAGCCTGTTTGGCCTGCTCGGCTATATCGGCGAGGATCCCGCAGTGTTGGCCGATGCCAACCGGTTGGCCAACCAGTACCTCGACAATCCTTCGTCGGTTGAACCTACGCTGGCGCAGACGGCGCTGGCCGTCGCCGCCGAGAACGGTGATGCCCAACTGTACGAGCGGATTCTTCACGTCTACGAGAGCTCACACAATCCTGAATTTCAGGAGTCTGCGCTGCGGCTGCTGGCCACTTTCAAGAGACCTGCGCTCGAAGAACGCGCGCTGGACTACGCAGTCTCGGGCAAGGTGCGCAACCAGGACGCGGCCATCCAGTTCGCTATCGCGATGCAGGATCCCGATACCCGCGACGAGGCGTGGAAGTATATCAAGAGCCATTGGGACCAAGTACATGCGCAGCTCACTACAGCGATGGGTGGAATCCTGGTGGAGTACTCCGGCACCTTCTGCTCAGCAGACGAACGCGACGACGTGGAGAACTTTTACAAGACGCATCCGGTGGAAGCGGCCGACGTGTCGCTCAAACGCGCGGTGGAGCGCATGAACGGGTGCATCCAGTTACGCTCGGCGCAGGAAGCGAACCTGAAGGAGTGGCTGGAAAAGCAGCCGGGGGTGTGAAGCTGGTTTGACGAGCAGCGGTCTTCCCAGGTCCCAAAAGCGGGACTTGGAGCACCCGGCACCCGGCGATAGTCAGGAGCGTGAAAGGCCCTGCTCCTTTCTTGAAAAGCTCAAGGCCCTTAAAAGCTCAAGGGTAAAGTTCATTGTGAGCATCACAATCCGCAGAAACATCCCGCAGGGGCTAAAGCCCGCCTCGTTTTGATCGGCTTTTCGGCACGACTAAAGTCGTGCCCTGACACAAAGCCCGACTCATAGGATTCGTGTCGCAGCGCGTAAAGTCCCGGCCTCGTCCCGGCTAGGTT
>JASIJW010000457.1:0-2692 GCA_030050035.1 Acidobacteriaceae bacterium
CACAGCCTTCGCACCCGGAGCTACGGCAGCCGGATTTGAGAAGCTGATGCGGAATTTCGTCGCCTACCCGCATTGGTACGCACCACAAGTCGTATCGGCACGCGTACTCACGCAGCAGGGCAACCGATATCGGGTCGTAATGCGCGTCGAGCAGAAGCACGTAATAACGGTAGTGATGGACACAAGCTACGACGTGGCGTTCACCCGCCTGGACCCCAGCGCGGCTACAGCATTTCGCGCAGCACATGGATCGCAGAGATCGACCAACCAGGCACTGCCAGAGAGCGAACACTGCGCCCTGATGAGCAGCATGGATTTCTGTGGCGGCTCAACACTTATTGGAGCTATGAGGAGCGCGACGGCGGCCTTTATCTGCAGATCGAAACCGTCTCACTCACGCGAGCCGTCCCAATGGGACTTGGCTGGGCCGTGGGGCCGTTCGTGGAGAGCGTTCCGCGTGACTCGCTGGAGTTCACGCTGCAAAAAACCTGTGAAGCACTGCGAAGAATGTGATGAACGGAGGATGCGATGAATACTGGAGTTGCGGGGATGAAGTTTCAATCAGCGCGGCGCGTAAACCGCTCACTCACCGCCGCTGCCGAAAAGCGTTTGCTGGTATGGATAGCCGAGCGTGCGCCGCGATGGGTCACCTCGGACGCTCTCACGCTGCTCGGCTTTGGTGCACAGATGGCAGCGGGGCTGTCTTTTGCACTGGTGAGACTCGACCGGCGGGCGCTGCTCGCAGTCATCTTCTGCCTCGCGCTTAACTGGCTTGGCGATAGTCTGGACGGTACGCTGGCGCGCGTGCGCCGTCAGGAGCGACCCCGTTACGGGTTTTACGTCGACCACATCGTCGACATATTTGGCGCAACCGTCCTGATGTGCGGGCTCGGAAGTTCGGGGCTGTTGCATTGGGAAACAGCCATCGCCATGCTCGTCGCCTTTCTCCTGCTTTCGGCGGAAAGCTATCTGGCAACATACACGCTCGGCTGCTTCGAGCTCTCAGAGGGGCTCTTCGGGCCTACGGAGATCAGGATTCTGCTGGCGCTGGGTTGCACGGCTGCATTGCGCAGCCCCTATGCAACGATCCTTGGCCGCCATTTCCTGCTGTTCGACCTCGGCGGAGCCATTGCCGCCGCGCTCATGCTGCTTATGGCAATTGCTGTTGCCGCCCAGCATATCCTCGCTCTCTATCGGCAGGAACCGATCCAATGAAATATAAAGCGGCCGCCAGCGCAGGCGGCCGCTTCGCTTTATCGGGAGGATCCACTGTTTCACGGTTGTGGCGGCGCCGCCGGAGCGTTGTTGTTAGGAGCTGGCTGGCCATTGGGCGCATTCGCCCCGTTATTCGGCTGCCCGTTGTTCGGCCCCGTAATTGCCGGATTGTTATTCGTGCCTGGTCCGATCGTGCGGTTGTGATGAGCATGCGAGATCGCCCACCAGAGGAACAGGGCAGCCACAATGAGCCACATCCATCCCCATCCGCGACGTCTGCGGCGCATCTGGAGATCATTGCGCCGACCTACGTCATTTTCGTACTTATATCGGGCGTCGTCTGATACTCGCTTGCTCTGGGTCTCATCGTACTCGCGGCGCCACTCGTCATCGGGTTCTTGTCGCTGCGGTAATGCCATCTTGCACACCTCCTCGAGCTCGGCTCGCCGGCATGCTTCTGGCTGAGATTTCCGGCGGCTGATTCAAGCCATACGATGGAGGGCGCGGAATGCAGGATGCCGCGATATCGCGGCTTGATGTGATGAGGTCAAAGATCCGGGCGGACGGTAGCTGTAAGTTCTAGATACCCATGCCGAATTCGCTGGCAGGCTGCTCGCCGGCATTGGCATAAAAGTCATAGGGCGTACGGTGGCTGAACTTGTACCGGCTGCGCAGCTCCACGCCAACCAGGATGCCGATGGTGGCCACGGCCATTCCCATGGAGAACCAGCCGACAATCCGCAGAGCGTTCGAGCCGCGCCGTGCGATTGCGGCGCCTTCTCCGGCCGGTGTAAGGGGTTCCAGATCCATGGGCATTCTTGCACTTCCTCCTGTTGGCATCATCATAATAGCGCACCTTCTGCGCGGCTGGCCTCACTCGAATGTAGGGGAAACATGCCGCTTATTTACTATTACTTTTGAGAGTCAACGCGGGCAATCCAGCGGGCCTTTTCCGATTCGGGAAGAAAACTGGCCCGAAATGAATTGGATGCGAGTTGCCGCAGTTGGTCGCGCGTAAATCCCAGCTCGACATGCGCCAGCAGGAATTCGTTGGCCAGATCTGAGCCGAAAAACGCCGGATCGTCCGAGTTAAGCGTGACCAGCAGGCCCAGATCGAAGCAGCGGCGCAGCGGATGATCGGCAAACGAGCCGCAGACCCCGGTGCGGACGTTCGATGTGGGATTCATCTCCAGCGGGGTGCTCCGCACCCTTAGCTCTTGGACAAGTGCCGGGTCGTCCAGCACGCTCAGCGCATGCCCGATGCGTTCCGAACCGATGGCCAACGCCTCCCAGATTGCTTCCGGGCCGGTGGTTTCGCCAGCATGGTTGGTAAGTCGTAAACCGATCTCTGCAGCTTCAGCGTAAAGAGCTTGGAATTCCTTTGACCCGCAGCGCCGCTCGTCGCCGCCCAGCCCGATGCCGATGATCGAAGGGTGGCCGGCGCGCAGCTCGGCGGCTTTGCGGAAGACCCGCTCGG
>JASIJW010000458.1:0-8808 GCA_030050035.1 Acidobacteriaceae bacterium
AATTTGCAAAGTATCTAGCCAGCATCAGCGCAGATTGCAACAACTAGCGTTGACTCGACGATATACCGCACAACCGGCTTTGCCACACCGATCAAAGATGGTCGTCAGTCAATGGCTTGGTCCAGAGATGGGCTCGCGAGATCTCGAGTTACTATGCATCTTCGAACTCCGATTATGCCAGTGGTAAGAAGCGCCAATACCACAGTTATATAAATCCATAAGGCCTTAGGTGGTAACCCAATAAGCTTCCGCTTTAACAGCATCAGTTCAGGAAGCACCGCGTTTTCCGGATGTGGTAACCAATTTATAAAGGCGCTTTCAGTGCTTACCGCATTAGCTTCTTTCCAGTAGCTCAAGGGATCGGAATCGGAATCCGAATCTCGCTTTACTGCCCCGGTTCTGGTCTCATCCGGCTCGCTGTAACTTGCCTCGGTCTTCGGTATGGAAGTATCGAACCAATAGTTCACCGCGGCAAACGGAATCGAATTGTACCACCATGGCTTTTGGGACCGATGTGCATAGAAGATTAAGTCAGCATAATAGCGGTCTCGCGGATAAGGGACTGTTACGACCTGGATAATGAAACCAGCCGCTAACAGGGCGACCGCGATCGAGCGCTGGAACGACCGGAACCCCTGGTTTTCGCTTGGCACAGCCCGCCGTTGAAGAGCTTCGAGGCCGGGCGCCATCATCATAATCAAAAACGGGAGAGCGGGAATGAGATAGCGCGGGCCGCCAGCCCAGCCGCCGTGCCACGCATAGAACTTCGCGTAAAACACAAAATTGATAAGGAAGACTGCCCCGCAGAGGACCGCCTCTGCTCGATGAATGTGCAGGAAACGCGGGAACCAGATCAGTGCGAGCAACACCCAGGGTGCAAACCAAACGAGCCCTACCTGTCCGTGGAACAAAAGCTCGCGAATTCCCTGAAAAAGTGGATTGGAAAACGTAAAGGAGGCTGTGGGAAAGGCAACCTGATAACCTGTGTCAAAAATACTGCCAAACCGTATGTAATTCGTCCAGCCGATCAAGACACCCCACAACACGACGGGCGCCGAGAATACTATAGAGTCGCGAGCGAATTGTGCCCACGACAACCTGCGCAGGCGAGCCTGAGCCGCCAGGCCAAGAATAAACGCAGGAAACAGTGCGACACCCGCAACCCGCGTGCCGCAAGCTGCACCGAACGCAAATCCGGAAAGAGCACAAGCGAAGGCGGTGCGGGGACTGGACAACAAGTAAGCAGCTATCAGGAGCGCAAGCGTGAAATACGGTTCAGTCAAGAGGCCGCTTACGCTGTTGTGCCAGAACGGGGATCCGAAAGCGAGAACGCAGGCCCCCAAAACCGCCGTGCGCGAGCTGTAACGGAGTCTTAAAATCCACATCGCCAAGACTACACAGCTCAATGGCGCAACTAACAATGTGAATAAGGAGGCGCTCGCTTTCGCAACCAGCGCCGAATCGACATGAACGAACCCTGAGAAGACACGCGCACCAAGAATGGCGGGCACGACCGCCAGCGATGGGACAAAGCCATATGAGGCATAAAATCGTCCATCCCTGCCAGGTATGCAAGTCGAGCCGATCTCCGGGTCATCGTAGCGAGGGTCGCAGGGTTCGGAACTCAGCGAATGCTGATTGATCATCGACTCAGCTACTCGGAACATTGCTGTGCTATCGGACATCCTGCCGATACGGCCGGACCACGTGAGCAGGTAGAACCCAGTAATGCAGAGATAAAGGCTCAGGTAGAAACGCATCTGCGAGACCGCTTTGACTGGAAGCTTGGTCTTTGCCCCCGGCGGCACGCGATGTGTCTCGTTGAATGGTTCTGTTTTTGTGATCATTGTTGGTCCTTCAGTCTTTATCTGCGACGAACGAGCCGCACTTTATCCGCCGGCATCGTAGTAGAGGTCGTTTTCCGTATCTCGGAGCCGGACGGCCCATTTAGTGCTGAGTAAGCTGCGTCCGCATACTTGTAAAACTTTTAGCGCTTTGTTCGGAGAGCAGATCGGCACGAGAGCTCGTGCGAAGTTCTGCTACACCCTGAATCACTTTGTGAGCCTCAGACGTGGCTTTCAAGAAACTCTATCAACAGCTTCTCTTTTGTCAGGGCCCAGGCGATGCGTCGGCCGCCGAAGGCTACTGCAGGCACAGGCCGGCGGATTACTACAGTCCCCGTGGATTTACAGAACCGAAGGTGCTGTTCAAGGTGGTCGACCTCATAGCAGAGGTGATGAAGTCCGCCGCCCGCGTTCAAGAAGCGGGAGACTGGCGAATCCGGGCC
The DNA here is from genome assembly GCA_030050035.1 of Acidobacteriaceae bacterium. Classification (GTDB taxonomy): domain Bacteria; phylum Acidobacteriota; class Terriglobia; order Terriglobales; family Acidobacteriaceae; genus Telmatobacter. The sequence continues at coordinate 2,288 of JASIJW010000458.1, forward strand.
TCCTGGCTCGACCAGTTCAATCAGCGAATCGTGGCCGTGAGCTCCGTGAAGGAAGGTTACCCGGACCTTCTGTATGGGATCGAATATGATGTTGCCGTCCCAGGTAGCTCCTAACGAACGTGCGAATGACTCGGCACTTTCCCGAATCGAGTTCACCACAAATCCGATGTGGTGAAGCCGCTGCCCTTTCGGGGGACTAATTTCGTGGAATGCGACGTTACTCATTCGACTTCAGCATTGCTGTCATTTTCCCGGTTTGGGCCGTGACAGACTTCGGCTCTCCGGCGGGCTCGTTCACTTTCCAGCGGTTCAGCAGCTGGCCGAATACCCGGAGGGTTCTTACCCGGCCTAAAAGCCGGAATTTGGTCATCCGGAACGAAGCCAGTTGAGCCTCATTCCATTCCCCGGTATCGGCAAAGGCCCTTGCGGCGCCCTCGGTGGCCAACACATGAAGGATGTAGCCGGTGAGCAGCCAGTGGAGAGCTCGGCCGCGGAACTTCGCCGCGACGTAGAAATCGAAGAACTGCACATCGTCCGCCCCTAGCGGAAAATAGTACGGCTCAATGGAGCCTCCCCGCAGCGTCCAGCCATACCCCGCCACAGATTCTCCGGATTTGACCAGCCAGAGCACGGCCCCCTTCTCGAATCTTTCACGGATGTTTGCCCTAGCGAGTTTCGGGTTCCAAAATGCGGTCACCTGCTCGAAATCTGCGCTGCCCAGATCCGTCAGGGATTCAAGGCGCTCGATAGAGAATCCAGTCGTAATTTTGACCGGGCGGCATTTGTCCGGGTCGAGATCGCAATAGAATACGACCATATCGCCGGCCAGAACAGCGCGCCTGGCAGCGATGCCGGCGCGGCGCACCGTAGCTCGGAATCCATGGCGCCTCTGGTACTCGACGAGTCGCATGAAAAAAGTGGAAATGTTCATGAGGATCGAATGTTTCAGCTCTTGTTGCTGCTGCCGCCGGCCAGAATTTCGCGCAGGCAGGCGCCGCTGACCTGCTTGCGCACTTCCGGCTGTACATCTTTCCGCGGACGGACTATTGAGGAAATAACAGCAATCATGTACCGCAGCAGGTGATGGAAGACCATAATGCTCCGGATTCCCATAACTTGCATAGGCGAATGATGTTTCTTCCAGTAATATAGGACGGATCGCTGTTGTGCGACCGCAAAGTGAACCGGGAAGGGAGCTGTCGTCTTGCCGCGATCGTGTATGGCCCGGGCACCGGGATAGAAGACAACATCCCAGCCTGCATTGCGCGCACGCCTGCACCAGTCCACATCGTCGCCGTACATAAACAATCCTTCGTCGAGCAGCCCTACTTCGTCCAGCGCCTCGCGGCGAATCATCGAGAAGCAACCCACGATCACGTCGACGGAAAGTGTGCGATCGTGCGCAAAATAGAACATGTGCTCGCCGGCAAAGAAACGGAAACCCTTGAAGACGCGTTCAAGGCGCGATGCGGAGCAGAAGTTGTTCCAGAGTGTCGGAAATCTGCGGCAGGTGCTCTGCTGGCTCATATCCGGATTGAAGACCCTCGGACCTGCATTCCCGACCTTCGGATTCTCATCGAGAAAATCGGCGAGCGCATCGAGGCAGCCTGGGAAGAGAATCACATCGGGGTTCACCAGAGCAACATAGCGGCCCGTCGCTTGACCGATCGCGACGTTGTTGCCTCGCGAAAATCCCAGGTTCTCGGAACTCTTAATCAGTTTCACCGAGGGGAAGCGGGTTTCGATCATCTCTGAGGTGCCGTCGGCGGAGGCATTGTCAACGACAAAGACCTCCATGCTGCGTTTCGGCGGTGCGTCAGCTAGGCTCTGAAGGCAAAGCTCTACGTACTTCTTCGCGTTCCAGGCGACGATGACAACCGAAATATCTAAAGGAGTGGTTGCAGTCGGCATAAGGATTAACCCCTTGCGTGTGGCTGTTTCACCAGGGTGCTGGTTGCAGCTCTGGGCGAACCGCGAAGCATGCGCTGGAGCCATGTGCCCGCGCCGACCATCCAGGACGAGACCGCACTTCCAGAGACAGTCAGGGGGCCGATCTGCGTCGTATCCACTCCCGAAAGCCCTCTCTTGAAGTGATAGACACCCGGATTGACTTCAGGATCGATGCCTCCCAGGTCATACCAGACGACGCCTCGTTCACGAAGCCAGCTAATCAGCGTCCACTGCAGAAGATAGGCTCCCTTGGCATTGAGCCCGGCATCGCTGGTAGCGCCGAGCAAGTAGATCGCCGAATCTCCCATGGCAGAGGCGACCAGACCGGCTACCAGATTTCCCTTCTCGTGGCAGAGCAGAACCCGCATCCGCTGCGACAGAGGAAGGGTTTGCTGAATGCGTTCGAACTCTGCTGCATCCACGGTGGTGTCGAATGTCTTCCGCCTGCGCATCTCGGAATAAATTTGGCAGAAAGCGCGGTATTCCTCGACTCCATCTCCTGCAGTGACAGTGAGATCGTTCTTTTCCGCCCGGTTCAGTTGATTCCGCCACTTCTTGTCCAGGCGGCTGCGAAGTTCTTCGAGCGGCGGACTCAGATCGAGCACAAAGGTGCGGTAGATATTCCCCACTTCGGGGCGCTGTCCGTCAACCGCAGAAAAGGCTGACTGAAACACCGCGGCCCGTGAGGTTCCGGCAAAGGCGTTGGGCACAATACGCAGGAAGAGCTTTCTCCTCGTTACGTATTCCTCGCAAATGGCTCGCGCCATGCGGTTAGCAACTTCGGGGTCCGCGTCACGGCCCCGCCGCTCCCAAAGTGGCCCCCAGCGAAGATAGGCGATCCCGAATTTCAGGGGAGTCGGCCGGACGATGCGGAGTTGGGCAGCAGCTCTGACTTCTCCGTCGTGTCTGAGAACGATCCGGCTGAGATTACGTGTGCCCCAGCGTACGCCGGCGTAAGCTGCCGTCTGATACAGGTTCGCGTCGTCGAAAAGCTCGATCAAGTGCAACCATTCGGTGTCGGTCACTCGATCGACTTCAACCTGCCAGCTGCTTTCGGTCATGGGATTCTGAGAGATTGGCACGGACTCGGCGTCAATATGAGCGAGCTTGCGTTGTGAGCTCAGGCGCTCATGGGCTCCATAACGGCCGTTGCAGCTTCGGCGCGCGCCTTGTCACCAGCAGCAGTCCTGGTGAACCTGACGATCGAACGCTGCCCAGGCGAATAGACCTCGGGAATCTCCCAGACCCAGGAAGTCCGGCCCACCTGCGTGCTCTCGATTGCCCGGAAGCCGAGCATCGCGTAATGATCCGCAACGAGCGCGTTCTTTTTCGAAGGTACGTAATCTCCGACGATGCGATGCAAGCCCCGGCTTTGGCAGGTTTCCACCAGGGCATCGAATATCGACAGTTCCATCTCCCGATTCAGAACACGGCAGCTCATCACCCACAGATCGATCTCCAGCGCTTCGCCGGCAACACGCCCGATCAGTACGGTAACCAGGCCATTGTCTCCAAATCTGTCAGCCAGGCGTCCATAGAGCGCGACATAACCTGGATCCTGAGCAATCGCTTCGACTTCAGCGCTGGTGTAGCGGCGGGTAGTCAGGTTGAACTGATTCGTTTTATTGATGAGCTGCGAAATTCGTTCGATATAAACGGGAGTGAATGGCGCGATCTCGGCGTTCATCTCCAGTGAGAGAAGATATTCTCCATGGTTGCGGAAAGCAGACTGCGCTGCGCTGCGCTGCGCATTGGAGGTGTAATATGCCGAACGCTCAAGATCGTCTTGCAGCACTTTATGCGTTTCGAAGAAGTGCTCAGCTTCCAGAATCTCAGCAAATCGCGAGACGCTGTTGCCGATCTCAGGAGTCGCCACCTCCGGGATCTGGCCCGCCACCAGCGCACGCTCGGCCGGATTATCGTCTACGAAGACCATACTGTCGAGCCCTATGTTGAGCTCCGTGGCGATCTCGCGGATGTTATCCGGCTTCGGATTCCAGTTCGCCTTGAATGCACCAAAGTCTTCCAACCTGAGGATGCTGTCCGGGTGCGAGAAGCCAGCCTTCGCAGTCTCCGGATCGTTTTTCGAACAGACAGCCAGGATCACGCCGCGCTGCTGCAGAGCCTTCACATACCGCTGGAAATCGAGGAAGGCTTCGCCGATCGGGTGATCGCGGCCTAGGATGAGGTTCTCAACTCCGTCGTCGCCGATCACACCGCCCCAGAGTGTGTTGTCGAGATCAAGGATGAGGCACTTTCTGGATTTCCCGAAGACAGCTTTGACGATGCTGGCCACATTGCGCGCCAGGGTCACCGTGGCCAGAGGGGTTACCGTCATGTGGAAGCTGTACCAGTAGGTATGGCTGTACCACGCGTGGAGCCCCACCTGGGCTGAGAGGTAATGAATATCGTTGATCAGAAAATGCTGGTGGCTGCGCGCGTAAGCGGCAAACTCGGCATTGAGCCTCATCAGAAAATTCACTCGCCCGTAGCTTTCGGTGGCATCGAGATTGCCCAAAGGCCTCAGATGAGGCAAATCGAAATTGTTCTGAATGATTACCGCGCCAAACTGGGTGTGAATCTTCTGCCAGATTGTCTTGAAGCGGTCCACCTCACGATGAAGGCGCTGCTCGACCTGCTCAGCCGTTTCCAGCAGTTCAGGAAATTCTGAGACATTTTGCCAACCCGTGTGCAGGAACACGATATCCGGACGGAAGCTCGCGAGCTGCGGATTGTCGAACAGGACATCTTCGGCGTATCGGTTATACCCGGACTCATAGAACGCCGGCTCGATGCCGTGCGCCAGCAAAAACAACTCCAGCATCTTCCGAATTTCCGTGGTCGTAGAGCCGCCAAGAATGGCAATCTTCTTCTGCAGAAGATTCGGCTGCGCCAGAAGCTCCTTCCTGAGCTGCTGCCACTTCCGCAGGATGTTGGCAGCGGTCACCGGGAATCTCAGTTCCCGAAGAGCTTCCTCTGGCATGTTCGTAGTCCCCCGAGTCAATCCAGCAACCCTCAGTTCTTCCGCAATCGGCGCCTGCCAGTACCGTTGCTCGTTTTCGATCCAGCGACCGGATCCGATGGATAGTTTGCGAGCTCAGGAACGGTTGCCGTCCACACCGGCAATCCGCAAAAGGTCCCCAACCGTTGAACAACCGACAACGTCGTCCGGGGAAATCTCAACGTTGTTCGCTGACTCCGCCAACACGATCAAGCCTACGAGTGCAGTTGAGTCCCAGTTCTCAAGTTCTTCAAGCTTTTCCGTGCCACCCAGGGTCCCCGCGCGCAGTCCGAGGATTTCATCCATTTCCAATAGAAATTGTTCAGGCGTCATGGTCTTCATATCCTCTGGGCGCTTGTATCGAACCGTGTGCGCCGATGAAATTGTGATCAGTTATTCTTCCCGCAAGGCTGAGCCCATGAAACTGAGAGGTCCGCCTTGCGCCGCGAGGAGCGATGAAACCAGCGGCGGCGCACGCTCCGCAAACGGGGCAGGATTTCAACCTCAAAAAACAGATCGTGGTCCCGCTCGGCGCCAGTGCTTACCCGGTCCAGCCGGTACGGGCCTGCCTGGCTCGGGTTGGCGACGCTCTCGCTCAGGAAGACTGCTTCGTGACCCGACCCACGGAGATGCTCCTCCAGTGCCGGGGTTAGGTCTTTCGATGATCCATAGGGCACGCTGAAAGAGCGGACCTTGCTGCCGCACACCGCCTCCAACTCATCTTTATTGCGGTCTATTTCAGCAGCCAATTCTTCTTCGCCGAAGGATCGGCAGTGCGTGTGCGTGTAAGTGTGGTTCCCAATTTCAAAGTTGGTCCAGCTCAGCTCGCGCAGCTGATTGCTCGTCAGGTAAAGATTCGCCTCGCTCGCCACGCGCTTCTCATTGAGATCTGCCAGATGACACAAGGTATCCAGAAAGACGGCTCTTTCCGGAAGTGAGATCGATGGAAAAAATTCGCCAAAGACATCAGATAAGGAGGTAAGTTGCGGGAATTCACGGCCTCGAATACTCCGGGCTGCCTGGTTAATAATTTTCATACCTGACATGCTGGCGGCATAGCAAACGAGATTGTCCGGCGCGAGCCGTCGATTGTCAAGAAAAGCTGCGTTGACGAAGAAGGCTGCGGAAATCCCATACTTTCGGCATAAAGGCGCAGCGTACTCTGCCACGGAAGCGTAGGCGTCATCGAAAGTAACCAGGACCGCGCGCTCTGACAGTCCGCGGCCCTCGCAGTCGCTCAACACATCCGCGAGCCGCACCGGCGTGTACCAGGTGGTCAGGAATTGCAGCGCTGCTTCGAACCTCTGCGGTGTAATGCTCACCCGAATACCAGCGGTGAACGGGGATGGCTTCGGGGAGATGTTGTGGAAGACGACGCAGCGCAGCCGATAGGAGCGCCCAAGAAATCTCGCAACCGCGAAGCGTCCTGGCAGGTTCCAGAACATGCGGGCCGCAAGAGGGCCAGCCAGTTGTCGCGCTCTATTGAAGGACAACGCTCTCCTTCTCAAGAAAGATGCGCTGCCACAGTTCGAGGCTCAGCAGCGAGAATATCTCTTTTGAGTAGTTCCTG
>JASIJW010000459.1:0-6760 GCA_030050035.1 Acidobacteriaceae bacterium
TGGAGAATATCCGGGCCGCTCTCGAGGGAAAATTCAGCTCGGCTCCAGTTGCAGAGCCCGAGCCGGTCAATTCGACGCCGACAACGGCGGCACCGACAACGCGAGCCGTTGAGAGAACGCCATCTGTTGTCGAGCAGAAAGCTCCGAGTACTGGCGCCAATCCCTCCATGCGGCACGAGGCGCAACTGTCTCTTCCTCTCGTCGACGAAGACCAGAGAGCGGAATTTGCCGGCGCGACGACCCGCAGAAACGCAACCATCCGCAGACCCGCAACCAGCCGCAGAGACGCCTGGGACGAAGAGGAGAGCTTCTCGCTACGGTCGCGCTGGGCCGGCGCGATCGGGATTTTTGCCGCTCTTCTGCTTCTCCTTACATGGGGACTCGCGCACGCATGGAATGCGCATCGGCACAAAGCCGCGCAGGCGGATTCCACAGTTTCGCAATCAACGGCCCAACCAGCGAAGCATATCTCGACCGGCAGCGCATCCAGGCCCGTCGCTGCGACTTCTGCGCGCGCAAGCCTTCCTCCATCGACCGGCCAGCGCACGTATTGGCGTGTGATCGCATTCACGTACAACCGCAAGACGGACGCGGAGAAGAAGGTTTCCAGCCTCGCACACAGCCATCCGGAACTGCAGCCGGCGGTCTTCGCACCCCGTGGACACGCTCCGTACCTGGTAGCGATCGGCGGAGTGATGGACCGAGATGCGGCTTACGACCTGGCCCGGCGTGCTCGCTCTCTGGGACTACCGCACGACACCTACGCACAGAATTACAGCCATTAACTGAGCTCCTACGCAGTGCGCAGCGTGATTGCGACCGGCGTGGTGGCTCAAGGACACCCAGGCATCTCTGGCGCCGCGGGCGTGGCATTAGCATTGGAAGCGGAGGTAAATCCGATGCTGATTGTCCACGTTCATGTTCGGGTGAGACCCGAGTCGGTTGAGGACTTCAGGCAGGCGACGCTCGAGAATGCGCGCTCCAGTGTTCAGGAGCCCGGCATTGCGCGCTTTGACGTAGTGCAGCAGCAGGATGACGCGACCCGCTTTGTGCTTATCGAGGTTTACCGCACACCCGATGCGGTGACCGCGCACAGAGGGACAGGTCACTATGCCAAGTGGCGCGACGCGGTTGAGCCGATGATGGCCGAGCCGCGTCAAAGGGTAACTTACAATGCTGTGTTCCCTGACGAGCGGGGCTGGTAGGACCATGCGCTTCGAGTTTGCGACGGCAACGCGTATTGTCTTTGGCGAGGGCACGGCCGCAACGCTTCCTGCGCTGGTTCGTAGTTTCGGCGCCCGGCCGCTGGTGGTGACTGGCGCTGCTTTAGATCGCGCCGCATCACTTGCCTCGGACCTTTCAGCGGAGACATTTGCAGTTCCCGGCGAGCCGACCGTCGACCAAATCCGCGAGGGAGCGCAACGCGCGCGGAACGCGAATTGCGATGTCATCGTCTCGCTGGGAGGGGGCAGCGCGATTGATGCCGGCAAAGCGATCGCCGCCATCGCCACCAACGGAGGCGAACCTCTCGATTTCCTCGAAGTGGTGGGCAAGGGCCGCGCACTCGACGTGGCTCCGTTACCGTTTGTTGCGGCGCCGACTACGGCCGGCACCGGAAGCGAAGTGACGCGCAACGCTGTGCTTGGTTCACCGGAACACGGCGTCAAAGCGAGTTTGCGCAGTCCGTTAATGCTGCCGCGGGTTGCATTGGTCGATCCCGAGCTGACCTACTCGCTTCCCTCTGCGGTTACCGCGTTCACAGGTGTTGATGCCCTTACGCAGCTTATCGAGCCGTATGTCAGCGGACGCGCCAATCCACTGGTGGATGCAATTTGTCTCGAGGGAATTAAGCACGCTGCCAGCGCACTGCGCCGCGTTTACCATGACGGCGCTGATCACGATGCGCGCCGCGATATGGCGCTGGCAAGCTTGTTTGGCGGGCTGGCACTGGCGAATGCCGGACTGGGCGTTGTGCATGGATTTGCGTCGCCATTGGGAGGAATAACGAAGGCGCCGCACGGGGCGCTCTGCGCGGCGCTGTTGCCGCATGGCATGGCTGCCAACATCTCCGCGCTGCAGGCGCGCGCGCCGCAGCATCCCGCTCTGGAGCGCTACGCCGTCATCGCACGGCTGCTTACCGGCAGGAATGAAGCGAGAGCTGAGGATGGCGTCGAATGGGTCCGCGCGCTTTGCACGGATCTCAACATTCCTGCACTGCGCGCGTGGGAAATTAGAGAAGCGGACTTGCCCGGTGTGGTGGAAAAGGCAGCCCGCGCCAGCAGCATGCAGGCCAATCCAATTTCGCTCAGGGGCGAGGAGTTGCTTGCAATCGTAACAGCAGCGCTATGATGCGGCCGCGCCCGGCAGAAGAACGTCTTCTTTCTTGCAATTCGACCGGATCTGCGCGGGTTGCGGGCAGAGGCCGCGCAGATCGGCATTTTATGGATACAGCTTGGCGGGAGCGATGTCGGGTTCGGATTCGCCGGCAGCGGCCATGAGCTTTATCAACTGGGCGCGCAGCGCGTCAGCCGTGTCGCGATATTCCTTTCTGCCGGCCAGGTTAACCAACTCGTGCGGATCGTTGCGCTGATCGTAAAGCTGGTATTCGTGAAAATTCGTGCTCACAGGCTGGTTGGTCATGCCGGTGGGATCGGCAATGCAATAGGTCCAATCGCGCGTACGTACGGCGCGACCGGTCATCGACTCGCTGATTTGAATGAACTCGGCATTGGGCCAGTTGGCGCGGGCCTGGGCGTCGTGCACCAGAGGCAGAAAACTCTTTCCCTGCATTGAACCCGGCACGGGTACGCCAACGGCCTCGAGCAACGTGGGCGCAATGCCGACGATGCCCACCACCTCCTGAATTTGACGAGCAGATTCGAAGCCCGGCCCTGCAATGATTAGCGGGACGCGAAGGGAACTATTATGAGTGCTGCGTTTGTACTCCTGGTTGCGCGTCATGAAATGGCAGCCATGGTCGCTCATGAACACAAAGATTGTGTTGTCCGCCAAACTTTCTTCTTCAAGGACTTTTCGCAGGCGCCCCACTGAAGCATCGATTGCCTCGCAGGCGCCGTAGTAGTCAGGAAGCTGTTCATGCCAGTCTCCGGGGAAGGCGCGCAGGTCGGCAGGCACAAACGCGTTCTTGAAACGCTCGGCCGAACCATTGGGGCCGACCATGCGGTGCAGATCGTTCTGCTGGTGCGGTTCGAGCTGTGAGATGACAAGCAGAAATGGCTTTTCCTGTTTCTGGCGCAGAAATCGTTCAGCGCGATCAGTAAGGAAATCGACTCGATATTCGTCCTTATACGTGATGGGATTGCCGTCCCGGTCCCAGATGGTTCCTTCATAGGGATGGGTGGTCCACTCAAGCTCATTGGAGGCTTCCCAAAAATCGAGGAAGCCTCCGCGGTGTTCTTGCTTCACCGGGCCGCGTCCGCCGCCATCGGACTCCTTCCCCGGCGCAAGGTGCCATTTGCCGATGTAGTTTGCAGAGTATCCTGCCTGGCGTAGAGCAGAGGCGATGGTGGGCAAATCTTCACGCAAGCCCAGGCCATTGCGCCACACCCCGGTCTTCGTGGCATAGCAACCGGTGAAAAGAACGGAACGCGAGGGCGCGCACACCGGCTGGTTGGTGACGGCATGATTGAAGTTGGTCCCTACTGCGGCAAGCGCATCCACATTGGGAGTGTGCGTTGAGCTGTTGAGACCATTTGCGCCGACAAAGTCCCAACGGAACTGATCGGAGTGATAGATGACAATGTTGGGCTTCGTTTTTGCGTCTGATGGATTTTCCTGCGCAGATGAAGCTGTGGCGCCAGCAATCGCGGCTGCGACCCCTGCCTGCGCGGCGGTGGCAGCCGTACCGAGCAAAAAATCCCTGCGATTAAATGCCAAAATTAACTCCGAAATTCTTAGAAGTAATACTTTAGAGCCAATTGTATCTCCCGCGGATCGTTGGGATCGTCTTCGGTGGTCGTAATCTTCGAGAAGTTTGTGAGGTTGGTGAAGTTGGTCTGGGTTGGTACGCCGAAGTTGGGCGTGTTGGTGATGTTGAAGACTTCGCCACGAAATTCGAAGTAGCTCTCGTGCACGAACGGGAAACGGCGGAATACGGAAGCATCCAGGCGCCGCCACGGTGGGTATGTAACTTGTCCGCCCGGGCCGCCGAGATTAGCGGGTGTACCGACTGTGCCCGTGGCCACGGTCTGCGGATCGCTGAACGCACCGGGGTTCAGCCATTCATTCACACTGTGCATGTAGAGGGGTTGCCCTGGCTGCTTCAACGCGTCGCAATTCAGCCCGGAAGGAGCCGAATTCGCGCAACTGATTGTGAACGGCATGCCATCCTCTGCGGTGACAATCCAGTTCATCGACCAATCCCCAACTATCCAAGAGGCGGGGCCTGAGTGCAGGAGCTGACGTCCCTGCCCGAAGGGAAGGTCGTAGGTTCCGCTGGCGTGAATTATGCGGCGCACATCGGTATTGCAGAGTGTTGTATCCGCGGTCAATCCCACCCCGGGAACATACGGCCCGCGATAACCGCCGAGGTCGCTGTCGAGCAGATCGTGAATATCGCCCATGCACTTGGACCACGTCATATTCGCGGTAAATGACAATCCGGCGTTGAAGCGGCGTTGGGCGCCGAATTGCAAAGCATTGTAGTCACTGAAGCCGCTGCGAATGATGTAGTTCCCACTGTTTGGGGAGAGCGTTGAGAAGAAGTTAATCGAGCTTGCCGCCGTGGTCGGGGCGGTAATTTGCGATGTCGCATTTGTATCGATATTCGACTGCACGTGCCGCGCGCTATCACCTACATAACCCGCAAACAGCATCGTCGAGGGTACGATCTGATATTGCATCTGAAGGTTATAGGACTGCACATACGTTGTCTTCGGATGGCGGGGTTCTCCCTCCAACTGAAGGCTGCTCACTGTCGCTTGTGCCGGAGTAAGCGGTACGTTGCTAAGCCCTTCGTCGATCGCGCCTACAGTTCCTTCCGGAGTTGTGTCAGCGGTTTTGTTGGCGATAATCGCCTCAACCGCACTTTGATCGGCGTAGCTCTCCGAGACCTGGAAGGGGAAACTGATGAATACAGCTGTAGATATGCCGCGGTTTTCCAACCCTTGGTAAAAGACGCCGTATCCGCCGCGGATCGCCGTTTTGGGCGATGGCTGAAAGGCAAAACCGACGCGCGGAGCAAAATTCTTGGTCTGCGCGTATCCGATCGCGGTACCGGAAACGGGAGTGAGCACAATATTGTTGGCAGTAAGAACAGCGAGAAAGTCCGCCGGCAGTTGGCTTATATTCTGCTCCGGTACATAGTAGTGAGTCAGTCCATCGGGCGAGTCCCCCGTCGCGGCCGGAACCAGGTTGCCGAAATGCCCATTTCTCTCAGAAGGATCGCCGATGTACTCGTAACGTACGCCCAGGTCTAAGGTCAGGTTGCTGGTCGCGCGCAGGTTGTCTTCAAAGTACGCGCCATAGTTGCTGCGAATCGGGTAAAAGGTGGGTGGAAAGCTGCTGGCGGTGACGCTTTCGGCTTCTCCCAGGTAATTCTGCTGGGCATTGTATGGCGAGACCTGCGGGAGAATCACCGCCTGCGCGCGATCCGTCGAGGGGTCGGTGCTGTTCACCACCGAGGTGTAGATTCCGTTGCTGGTGAAGTTGCCGCGTGGCTGGGATGGCGTTGCTTCGGGGTAAGCGATGCGTTGAAACGCAAACCCGGTGCGAATCTGGTTGCGTCCGCGATCCAGCGTTACGTTTTCCGCAACCTGCCAGACATCGCTGGCCTTGTCGCTCGGAATGGTGTTGGCCGCCCCGAGAGCCGACAATTCATTGAAATTGAACAGGGGCAATCCGCCGTTTTCTGAAACCTGGGGAATGCCCGGAATTCCATACTGCGCGGGAATTCCCATCTTCAAAGCGTCGAATTGAAAGCGCTTGTCGAAGATGCGGGTATAGCCTAACCGAGCCTCGTTGATGATTTTTGGGTTGAAGATATGGGTCCAGCCCAAGGCGCCGTTTTGCGCTTCGGTATAGCCTGTGCCTGGCCGTGAGGGAGCGCCGTCGGCAACGCCGGGGAAAGGCGATGCCTGAAACTGGTTCGTAAACTGATAGCCGTAACGGAAGAACATGGAGTTCGATGTTCCGAATTGCTGATCCAAACGTGCGTCCCCACCATTGACGCTCATGGTGTTGTTGGGGCTATCGATGAAGTTTCCCGTGAAGCTGGAATTTGTCGGCGCGGGATAAAGACTCAGAATGGCCACCGCGACCGGGTCCAATCTCGACGCAGGTATCTGGTTCATTTGAGCGATCGCAGCCGAGCTTGTGAAGTTGGTCATCCCACTGAGCGATCCCGTGTAAAACGGATCACGAACAAATCCGCTCGCTGTCGGCGAAAGGCCTGTCACCGAATCGGGAGTTCCTTTGGTGACCGCGCGAGTAGTTTGAGGATCGAAGACTGTGCCTTTGGGGAAGGACCGGTTGAGCAAGTCGGAGGTTGTGCCGGTCTGCTGCGAAATCAGGTCCTGCAGGTTCCAACCGTTCGTCCTGGCCGTAGCCAAGCCGTTGTGCTCGGTCAGTGTAGGCACTGTCTCGTCGTAAGTTAGCCCTTGAACCTGACGCGTGCCTTGGTAGTCGACGAAGAAGAAGGTTCGATCGCGTCCATTGTAGATGTGCGGAATCAGAATGGGTCCACCGAAAGTGCCACCGAACTGGTTGAAGCGGAACTCCGGCTTGCCGGTGGTGGCAAAGT
>JASIJW010000460.1:0-5095 GCA_030050035.1 Acidobacteriaceae bacterium
GCTGCACACCCCGGGCGTGCTCGAGGCAATCCGCTGGCTTCAGGCTAAAGGCATGGAAGTAGGCGTGCAGGGCTCCATGGACGGTTCCCTTCTTGGATCCGTAACCAGCATCGATGGCGCCCGCAGCCTCAGGTCCGAGCGGAGCGCTCTTGAAGAGCAGGGAATTCGCGTGCGCGGCGGCAGCCAGCACAATCTCCAAGTCACGCTCAATCGCCTGATCGCGGCCGTGGAGAATGCCGAGCTCGAGTACGACTGCTCCATCGGCTGGTCCACGCAAATCGGCTTCCGCGCCGGCGCCTGCTTTCCGTTTCCGCCATACGACTTTACAAAAGAGGCGCCGGCCAATTTCCTCGAGTTCCCATTGATCGCCATGGATCAGGCCCTCACCGGTGATCGACAACAGTTCCACGAAGTGGCGCAGATGATCGCGGCCAGCCGCCGGCTGAGCTGGGGCGGCATCTCGCTGCTCTGGCATCCGGCAGCCTTCGGCACGGGATGGCTTCCGGCGCACGTCGGAGAGATCTATTTGCGGCTGGCCGGCGACCGCAGCCGCTGGAATGATTCGTGGATGACGGCCGCGGAGTTCCTCGAGATCGCGCGCGGGCGGTTCGTCGAAGCCGGCCTCTTGTCGGCCGTTGCGCCATCTTTCGCCCCGTCCCTCGCCCCGTCCTGTGCACCCGTGGAACTTCCCATTGCCGCTCCCGCCGGGCAGCGCAGCAGCGCGGCACACTCCGTTGCTCTCGCCCGCAACGCGGTGAACCTATAGGAGAGAACAAACAAGGATTCCCATGGAGGACAAAGTGAATCACGAACTGGCAAGACAGATCGCATAACGAGGAGGCGAAAAACAGATGCTCACATCCACCTCGTCCGCCAAACCGATCATGTCGACATTCCTCGGCGAACAGGTCTTCATCCATCCCCAGGCGCTCGTCGAAACCGGCAGCATTGGCCCCGGCACCCGCGTGTGGGCCTTCGCACACGTAATGGGCGGCGCGCGTGTGGGCGCTCGCTGCAACATCTGCGGCCACGCCTTCATTGAAAGCGGTGCTGTAATCGGCAACGGCGTCACCATCAAGAACGGCGTAGCCATATGGGACCGCGTCACCATCGAAGACGAAGTCTTTCTTGGCCCCAACTGCGTCCTTACCAACGATCTCAATCCCCGCGCCGCCGTCCGCAAACCGCGCTCCGAGCTCGCCCCCACGCGCATCGGCGCCAGCGCCACCATCGGCGCCAACGCCACCATCGTCTGCGGCGTCACCATCGGCCGCGGCGCCTTCATCGGCGCAGGCGCCGTCGTCATCCGCGACGTCCCCGACTACGCGCTCCTGGTCGGCAATCCGGCGCGCCAAATCGGCTGGATGTGCGCCTGCGCCGCAAAGCTTCGCCTGCCCGCCGCCGCACCCAAAGGCGTCACCACCACCTGCAAGGCCTGCGGGCGCGACTTCACCGTAACTGAACGGGGACTGGCCCCCAGCGCCGGCCCCATTTCCATTTCATCGGAGGCCTGATGAACCCCGCAACCATTCCGATGCGCCGCGTGGAAACCCGCGTGCCTTTCTTCAACCTCAAGGCGCAGTATCTATCCATCCGCCGCGAGATTCAGGAAGCTGTCAACCGCGTTCTCGAATCCGGACACTACATCGGTGGAGAGTGGGTCGAGCGCTTTGAAGAGGAGTTCGCAACCTATGTGGGCGCGCGCCACGCCGTGGCTCTCGGCTCCGGCACCGCTGCCCTGGAGCTGGCGCTGCGCGCCAGCGGCATCGGCCCAGGCGACGAAGTCATCGTTCCCGCCAACACCTTCTTTGCAACTGCAGAGGCCGTTACCAGCGCCGGCGCTACGCCCGTCTTTGCCGATGTCGATCCGCAAACGCTGCACCTCAGCGCCGCTTCGGCAGAAAGCGTTGTCACCTCGCGCACCCGGGCCATCATTCCTGTCCATCTGCACGGGCGCGCCATGAACCTGACCGCCATCCAGCAGCTCGCCGCATCGCGCGGCCTCATCCTCATCGAAGACGCCTGCCAGGCGCACGGCGCGCAGCTCGACGGCACACGTGTCGGCGGGTCCGGACACCCCGCATGCTTCAGCTTTTACCCAGGCAGCAACCTCGGCGCTTACGGCGATGGCGGCGCAGTCACCTGCGACGACTCCGTCCTGGCGCAATCTCTTCGCCTGCTGCGCAGCCACGGCAGCCCGGTCAGGAATGAGCACATGGTCGTGGGCACCAACTCCCGCCTCGACGCCATTCAGGCTGCCGTGCTCTCGTTAAAGCTGCGCCGTCTGGAAGAGTGGAACCTGCGCCGCGCAGAGCTCGCCGGACGTTATCTTCGCGCCCTTGATGGCTCCGGCCTCCGTCTTCCCGCGCCCGCTCCCGAAGGCGTGCACAGTTACCACCTGTTCGTCATCGGCACTCCCATGCGCGACGCCCTGCGCGTCTTCCTCGCCGAGCGCGGCATCCAGACCGGCATTCACTACCCCACCCCGCTTCATCTCACGCCCGCATTCCAGGCCTTCGGCCATCCTGGTCCCGGCAGTCTGCCCGTGGCCGAGCGCATGGCGCGCGAAACGCTCTCGCTGCCCATGTTCGCCGAAATGACTGATTCAGAGCTCGCCGAAGTCGTCATTACCGTGCAGGAATTCATTGCCCGGCAGGCAAGCGCCCAGACCGAAGAGCCTGGCGAGCCGTCGCGTACTGCCGCATAAGGAGACCCATATGGAGACCGAAGAATTTCCCGATGCGCTCGTTCAGGAAAGACCGCTCGTTTCCATCATCCTGGCCACCTTCAATGAAGCGAGATCCATCGAGAGCTGCCTGGAATCGATCCTCCGCCAGCGAACCTCCATTCCCACCGTCGCCGAATTCGATATCGAGGTTCTGACCGTCGACGGCATGTCGAACGACGGCACGCGGGTCATCCTTGAGCGCTACGCAGCAAGAGATCCGCGCCTGCGCGTTGTCAACAACCCACGTCGTCGCGCTCCGTTTGCCTTCAATCTCGGCCTGCGCCACGCGCACGGCCAATACGTCTGCCTCTTCGGTGCGCACACTGTCTACCGCGACGACTACATTGCCGTCTGCCTCGGCCAGCTCATCGCCCACAATGCCGCTGCCTGCGGAGGCCGCGTCAAAACCGTGCCCGCCGGCATAAGCCTCAGTGCGCGCCTGGCGGCGTGGACCATGAGCCATCCTTTCGGTTCGTCACGCAAATCCTTCCGCACGCACGCGGAAGGTCCGGTCGATACGGTCAACTACGCCGTCTTTCGCCGCGACCTCGCGCTCGCCGCCGGCGGCTATGACGAAGACCTGCTGCGCAATCAGGAAAACGATCTGAACCAAAAGCTGCGCGCGGCGGGATATCTCCTCTGGTGCACATGGAAAACCCAATGCATGTACTCTCCCAAGGGCACAGCCAGCGGCCTGTTCCGCTACGCCTACGGAAACGGCTACTGGAACGTGCTCTCGCTTGCCAAAAATCCGGCCGCCATGGGCATGCGTCACTTTATCCCGTTCTTTTTCGTCGTCAGCCTGGCGCTCGCTGCCTTCGTCGGCGTGGCGGGATATTTGGCGCCCGTGCCCGATGCGTGGATGGCGCTCGCGCCCTTCGCTCTGCTCCTCACCATGCACCTCGGCTTTGGCGCGGCCGCTGGCGCCCACGTGGCGTTGCGGGAAAAATGCCCCGCCGCTCTGCTTCTGCCGTTCATCTTCCTCGGCTTCCACATCGCCTACGGCTTCGGCACGCTGCGTGGATTGGTCGATCAGCCCTGGAGCGCATGGCTGCCGCGGCAGCGCCCGCGACGCGGCTCCGTACCACTGGGCGACTGACCCGCGCGATTGATCTGATCGAAGTGAGCCAGGCAAGCCGATCGACGCAGGCTAAACGGCCATCAGGTTTTTCCCGGGCCATCAGGTTTTCCCCGATCAATGAACTCAGGTATTTTCCCGTCAGCTTTCGGGGTTCGGCTGAATTGAACTTACTCGAAATCACGCTACTCTGAGGTCGGACGCCATCTGGGTTTCTCTTCGAAGGTTTCTACCTCAGTCGGAGGTCCCTACTCATGCAGGATTCAGGCTCCATGCCACCGCGCGGCCTGTGGGCTGGCACGCATAATGCCAACCCAAACGGCAGCCAGCCCACAAGTCTCGTCTCCCCGGTCACCGAATCGACGCTCACTCAAGCTCCCATGCCGGACGGAGTCGAGCCTCTCGATAGCCGCCGCGCTTTCATCGCCGTAAGCCCCGCCATGCGCGAGGTCCGCCGCCAGCTCGAGCAATTGGCCGCCATTGACGGCGTCGTCCTGCTGCTCGGCGAAAGCGGCGCCGGCAAGGAAGTTGCCGCCCGCATGCTCCACAAGCTCTCCTGCCGCGCGTCCCGCAAATTCCTCAAAGTCAACTGCGCCGCCCTGCCTATCGAGCTGCTTGAAAGCCCACTCTTCGGTCACGAGGACAAAGACCACGCAGGCAAACTTGAAATCAGTAGCAAGGGCACCATCCTGCTCGATGAGATCACCGCCCTGCCCATCTCCGCGCAGGCCAGGCTCGTCCACGTGCTTCAAGATGGCGAGTTCTCCCGTCTCGGATGCGCCTCTGCCCTGCAAGCTTCAGCCGTGCAAGCCCCAGCTGTGCAAGCCGAGGTCCGCGTGCTGGCCACCACCAATGCCGACGTCCGCCAGGCCGTGCAAAACGGAACCCTCCGCCCCGATCTCTACTACCGGCTCAACGTATTCACCCTTCACCTGCCGCCCCTGCGCGACAGGCGCGAAGATCTGCCGCACTTGCTCAATCACTTCATGAACACCTGGGCAGCCGCCTACGGCCGTCCGCGTCTGCCCATCACCCGGCGCATCCTCGAGGTCTGCGCCAGCTATCACTGGCCGGGCAACGTCCGCGAGCTTGAAAACTTCGTAAAGCGCTATCTGGTGCTGGGCGATGAAAGGCTCGTCCTCAGCCAGCTCGACCATTTGCCGGAACCTGCAGATGGCGCTGTGCAAATCAATCATCGGCTGCCGTTAAACCCCACCGCCACACCCGGCAGTTGCGATCTCAAGTTGCTGGTCCGCAGCCTCAAGCAGGAGGCCGAGCGCACGGCCATC
>JASIJW010000461.1:0-4503 GCA_030050035.1 Acidobacteriaceae bacterium
GCGTCCGCCAATCCCTGGGGCAGTTCGGCCAGACGTACGTGTTCCCAGCGTCCGCCAAAATGCAACTGATGCGGACCCACGATCTTGGTCAAGTTCTCGTCGAGATTCCAGATGATCTGGTCCGTCACGGTGTTGGCTTGACTGGAGGTGAGGCCATTGATGGGGCCGCTCACGGTCGGGAAGCCAGCCTCACCAAAGTTGTTAGGCAGGCCCAGTTTTGATTCGTAATTGGCGGTGGAGTCGTAACCGGTAAGGTTCTTGTCGTCATACCACTGCTCGCCGGCGATGGTTTCAGCGAAGAATGTCGGAGAGAAGGTATGCGTGTAGCCGACGGCCGTAAAAAAGGACTGACCGGGGTTATTTGTATAGCCCTCCGCCGCTCCGGCTGGAATGCCGTCGGCGGCCAGGCTGCGCGGAGAACCGCCGATATCCGCAGTTTGGTCAACGTCGCTAAAGCGCAGATATGCGCGGTTGCTGTCATCGAATACATGATCGAGGCGGAAGGTCGCCTGAGGGACCACTTCTAAGACGTTACTGGATGAGGTGAGATTGTCCGCGACCAGAGGATTCGCGGCCGACGTCGGCTGGGGCATCAGGTCGTAAAAAATCTTCGCGGTCGGCGACTCTTCCGAGCTTGGAATCGTGTTGTTCGGAAAAGGTGTACGGCAGTATTGTTGGCTCACTCCGCTCGCGGCGCATGGGGAATTGGACGCAATCGTTGTCGACGGATCATAGATCGTCTGGGGTACGCCCGCACCGTTGGTCACTCCGCTGAAGTTGCCCTGGCGCATGGCCATCGTTGGCACCGCGTAGTTCGCAACAGCCCTGGTTGATTCAGAGAACCGCTCGTAGGCGAAGAACCAGAATGACTTATCTTTCCCGTGGTATACATGGGGCAAAATGATCGGCCCACCTGCGCTAGCGCCAAATTCGTTGCGGATGAGCGGGGGTGCGGTAAAGTTGTAGGGATCCTGCCGGACCTTTGACACGCCGATGGCGTTATTCTCCGCCGTTTCAAAGAAGGTGCCATGCAGGTCGTTGGTGCCCGATTTCGTCGTTATGATGGCAGTGGCCGGCGTAGAGTACTGGGCGCCGGCGCCACTGACATTCAATTGCACTTCCTGGACCGAGTCCGGATCTGGCAACTGTGTTCTGGGGGTGGTCTCCCCTCCATAGTGGATATTGGTTGTTGTCACTCCGTCAGCCACATATTGCAACCCCTCTTCTTGTATGCCGTTGACCCTTTGCTCGTTGTCTGATATTTCGAGGCCGGGCGTGGTCAACCCTGTGAGGTTGGTCAAAAGGCGTCCATTCTCCGGGAGCTGGTTAATTCGGTTGTTTTCAAGCGTCGAGAAGATGGCGCCGCTGTCAGTAGTAGTGAGCTGAACGGCGTTCCCGGCTACAGTAACCTGCTGCGTTACCGCTCCCACGGGCAGCGCCGGATTAACAACTGCATCCTGAGCTACCAGGAGGTCAATTGAGGTTGTGTAGGACTTAAATCCCGGCGAGGAGACCGTTATGTCGTAGGTACCTGTGAAGAGATCCGGCACCTGGTAAAAACCAGCACTGTCAGATTTGGTGTTGGTCGATACAGCAGTTGCCCGGTTGACTACGTGGACCAAGGCTCCTGGAATAACGCCACCAGTCGAATCCGTCACCGTGCCCTGAATGGAGCCGGCGCCGCTCTGCGCGAACGCCATTTGGCAGCACGCCACCATGGCGAGCACCGCAGTTACTGCGAGAATGGGCACATTGATCTTGTTGAAATTGTGCCTCAGGTACCTGGCTAACATCCTCATCTGAATTATCCTTCCTGAAAGCGTTGGTTGAAACCTTTCTTCATGGCCACAGATCGATGTTGCACGCAACACTGGCCTGTTGCGGTAACGGGAGCACCCTGGTTAGGGCAATTCTTGCCAAGCAAAACCGCACCGGTGACGTCGCCACTGAGCCCCCGTGGTCTGCCTGGCCA
Organism: Acidobacteriaceae bacterium; assembly: GCA_030050035.1. Lineage (GTDB taxonomy): Bacteria > Acidobacteriota > Terriglobia > Terriglobales > Acidobacteriaceae > Telmatobacter. The sequence continues at coordinate 1,973 of JASIJW010000461.1, forward strand.
AAAACATATCTTGGCGCGAGCAGGCACGCGCAACACAACGCCGCCAGCAGCAGAATCCTTGATTCCGCCCTCTTGTTTAAGCGGCCTCCAATGCGGAGGAGTTCTTGATCTTTGCAACGATAAAATAGGAGCATAGACTTGTCAACAGGATTTTATGTCATTATAATGAAGTTCGAGGTTGGCAAGCCCCCTGAAAGAGGATGGCGGCAAGTGAGTCAATTTAGCCTATGATGATTAGGCCTTTCAGTCGTACACCTATTGCGCGGCAATAAATCCAAGGGAGAGAATCGGATGCGACTCGACACAACCAGCGGCATTCCACTTTATGTTCAAATTCGCGAACGGCTCCGGACGGAACTCGACCAGATGGAACAGGGAGAGCCCATTCCGGTGGAAGCAGAGCTCGAAAAGCGTTTCGGCGTGAGCCGCATCACAATCCGCCGCGCCATCGAGGAGCTCGCTGCGGAGGGATTGCTGATGCGCCAGCAGGGTAAAGGCACCTTCGTTCAGCGCTCCAAGCTGACCCACGAGCTCAGCCTGATCACCAGCTGGACCGATCAGTTGAAGCGCCTGGGATTTGTGCCGCGCACGGCACATCGCAAATGCACCGAAGAAACCGCGCCTTCCCATGTTGCAGATGCATTGCGACTGACGGCAGCGGAGAAGGTGGTCCGGATACAGCGCGTGCGCCTGGCGCAGCGCGAGCCGATTTCTTACATGATCAACTACATTCCGTCGAGACTGGTGCCGGGATTCACCAAAAGCAAGTTCGACCAGGAGTCGCTGTACGACCTGCTCGAAAACCAATACGGCCTGATTGCCGCGATGGCTGTGGATACCGTCGGCGGCCGTCCGGCTACAGACGAAGAAGCAGCCGTTCTCAAGATCGACAGGAAGGCTCCAGTGCTTTCGGTGCGCCGGCTGAGCTACCTCGAGGACGGCACTCCTATGGAGCTGGCGGTGGTGACATCGCGCGGCGACCGTTACCAGTATGAAGTGACGCTTCGGGGACGGCTTAGGAAAAGCGGTAATCGACTCGCGGAACGGCTAAGCACGCAGCCGCTCGGAGGAAAGTCGTGAAATTTGCGCGAACCGTTCTCGGCGACGTGGATGTTGCGACTCTTGGCGCGACAAATGCGCATGAGCACGTGATGATCCGCGGCGACCTGATTCTGGTCAGGGAGCCTGATTTCCGCCTGGATGATCCGGCAAAGGCCGTCGAAGAGTTGTCAGAGTATCGCTCCTTCGGCGGCGGAAGCATAGTGGATACGGCTCCGATCGGCATCGGCAGAGATCCCGATGCGCTGATCCGGATTGCGCGCGAAAGCAAGGTGAACATCATTGCTGCAACCGGATTTCACAAGACCCGCTATTATCTCGATACCCACTGGCGTTTTCAGTACTCCGCCGATGAAGTTGCGCAGTTGCTGATCGACGAGATCGAGATCGGAATGGAGCAGAACAGCTATAACGGCCCGCTTCTGCGGCGCAGTCAAGCGCGTGCAGGCGTGATCAAAGTAGCATCCGACTACCAGCTCATCGATTCTTCGACCCGACTGGCATGCCGGGCGGCCGCGAAAGCCCACTTGCAGACCGGTGCGCCAGTTCTTACTCACACTGAGATGGGCACTATGGCGATGGCGCAGCTTGGACTACTCGATGGACTCGGGGTTAAGCCCAACCGCGTAGTTTTGTCGCACATGGATCGCAATCCCGATCTTGCGCTGCACAAGGAAGTGGCCCAAGCGGGAGCGTTCCTGGAGTACGACGGACCCGGCCGGGTGAAGTATTTTCCTGAATCAAGCCTGTTGGCGCTCATGCGCGGAATGTTCGATGCAGGGCTCGGAGACCACCTCTTGCTCGGCGGTGACACAGCTCGACGCTCCTACTGGAAGGCTTATGGCGGCGGACCTGGCATCGCCTACATTGTTGAACACTTTACTGGGCGAATGCGGCGTGAGGGATTCTCGCAGCAGCAGATCGATCAAGTGCTTATCCACAACCCGGCGCGGGCGCTCGCGTTCAGCAGTGTAAATGGATGAGCCATCCTGACCTGGCACTCGGAATCGATATCGGCACCGGCACAACCAAAGCGGTGCTTGCCGACGTGCGCGGGCAGATCCTTTGGCAAGCGTCGTCGTCTTACCAATACGATGTCCCACGGGCCCAATGGGTGGAACAAAATCCGCTGGACTGGTGGAGCGCTTTGTGTCGGTGTACGCGCTCTTTGTTTGCAGCTTATCCTGACGCTCGCGGGCGCATTGCAGCAGTAGCAGTGAGCGGGCAAGGCGTGGGAGCAGTTGCCATAGATCGCGGCGGAGCGGTGCTTCGTCCCGCCATCCTATGGCTAGACCAGCGTTCTGCTGCTGATGCTGCCGAACTGCAGGAGAGGCACGGGGACCAAATCGTCCGCATCAGCGGAAAGCTTCCTGGGAGCTACAACTTCGAGCCCAAGGTGCGCTGGATCCAGCATAATGAGCCAGATATCTGGGCAAGGACTTGGAAGGTTCTTACACCGACTGCATTCATCA
>JASIJW010000462.1:0-3400 GCA_030050035.1 Acidobacteriaceae bacterium
GCGGGGCTGACGGGAACCGTCGAAACCATGACACTGCGCAAAACCAACGTCCGCGACGGCGACGGAACGCTCTACGTTATTCCCAATTCACAGATCACTACCGTGGCCAACCTGAGCGTGGGCTATTCGGTGGCCACCGTGAACGTAAGCGTAGATTTCTCCGCGAATCCCGACGAGGTGGTGGCGCTGCTTAAGAAGATTGCCATGGATGTGCGGCACTCCGAGCAGTTCCGAGACGCGTTCGAGGCCGATCCGCAGGTGCTGGGGGTCGATTCCGTCAAAGGCTCGCAGTTGATCTTCCCGGTGGTCTTCAAGACGCTGCCGCAGCAGCAGTACGGCCCGATTCGCGAGTTTCAGCGGCAAGTCCGGTTGGCGCTCGAGGAGCGCCAGATACTGCCCGGCGACCCCAATCGCGTGTACGGCGTGCGCGCTGTGGCCACGCCCCGTCAAGCCGAATCCGGGCGCGATTCGCATCCCGACCCAACAACGCTGAAGCCGCAGGAAAGCAATCCTTTTGTAGCAGAGTAAGCGTCTACGCGCTGCCTACGAGGGCACTCTCCAGTGCCTCGACCGTGGTGATGGGCGGCAGGCAGGTGCGCTTTTTGCAGACCAGCGCCCAGGCTGCCGCGCCGGCCGGGACCGGAACGTTCAGAATGGTTTCGGCGAGCGCTTCGGGCAGCGCTTCCTTGTTGAGGTTGGAGGGATCGAGACGGACAATCGTCTTGTTCACCGCATACCCGGCCACGGCTGTAGCTTTAAGAAGCGCGGCCTGGGGCCCGGAGCCGACGATCACGATCTGCACCGGATCCTGGAGCAGCCGCTCAAGCGCCAGCCCGTAGCTGCCGGCGTAGAGACCGAAATGCTCCACGATGCCGGCGAACGAGGCCAGCGTGTCTTCGGCAATGTTGCGGTATTCATCGCGGCCGCTGAGCTCTGCCAGGCGCAGCAGGCCTGAGGCGGCTGTGGGATTGCCTGCCGGCGTGGGCGCATCCTGGAGAGGCTTGCGCCGCGCGGCCAGCGCACCCAGCGGAGCTGCGCCCGGCTCAGGCGCAGGCGCGTCAAAGAACGCTCCGGCGGCGCGATCGTAGAAGCGCGCAATCATTGCGTCGGCAATTTCGACGGCCGTGCGGTAATAGCGAATGTCGCCGCGGGACAGCCAGCCATCGATGCAGGCGTGCAGCGTGAAGGCGTAATCGTCCAGCGTACCCGGCGCGCGCTCCGCCGGCGCGATGCCGTCGGGATACGCGATGACATGCGCAAGATTGCCGTTGCCATCCCAGGCTTCAGCGAGCAGCCGGTCAAGCGTGCGCAGCGCGAACTCACGTGCCGGCTCCATGCGCATTACGCGCGCCGACTCCAGATACGCCGTCACAGCCATCGCGTTCCAGCCCGTGTACAGGGTGCGATCGATGAACGGCGTGGGACGCTGGCTGCGCGCTGCGAGCAGCTTGCCGCGGGCACTATCAATGAGCACGCGCAGCTCAGCCTCAGTCTTGTCGGTCTCGGTCGCCAGCTCGTCAATGGGATGCTTCACGTGCAGCACATTTTTCGCCGGGTTGTGATGCATGTCGCCCAGCGCGCCGATGTCCCAGTAGAGCTCGGCGACTGCAAGCTCTTCGGGATCGAGGACCGCCCGCGCTTCTTCGAGCGTCCAGGTGAAATAGTCGCCGTCATCATCGAGGCCTACGTCGGCATCCTGCGATGCGTAAAAGCCGCCGCGCTCGCGGTCGGTCATCGTTGAGTCGAGCCAGGCGACAATCTCGCGCGCGGTGTTGAGAAAATCCTCGCGCACCACCGTCTGGAAGCCGTGCACGTAATTGCGCAGCAGCTCGGTGTTGTCGTAAAGCATTTTTTCGAAGTGCGGCACGATCCAGCGCTCGTCAACCGAGTAGCGATGGAAGCCGCCGGCAAGCTGGTCGTAGACGCCGCCGCGGGCCATCTTTTCGAGCGTGAAGGCGAAGGCTTTGCGCGCCTGATCGGCCTTGCGCGCTTGATCGTCGCCGTGGGTCCCGTCACGGGTCAAGGCTACCTGCAGCAACAAATCGAGTGCCGCCGGATGCGGAAACTTGGGCTGCGAGCCGAAGCCGCCGTTGCGCGGATCGAATGTTGCCACGATGGAGCCGGCGAGCTTGTCGATGAGCGCAAGGCTCAGCTCCGCTCCGCGCGCAGAAAAGCTTTCGTTGTGCTCGATGGCCGCCATCACGCTGGACGCGGTTTCAAGCGCCTCGCTGCGGCGGTCGCGCCACACCTGCGCCATGGCCGCCAGCACGCGCGTGATCCCCGGCCGGCCGTAACGGTCGTCGCGCGGAATATAGGTGCCGCCAAAGTAAGGCCGCCCGTCTGGAGTGAGAAAGGCTGTCAGCGGCCATCCGCCCTGCCCGCTGATGGCGGAAACCGCCGCCTGATAGCGCGCGTCCACATCCGGCCGCTCGTCGCGATCGACCTTTACCGCAACGAACTCGCGATTGATCAGCTCGGCTACATGCGGATCCTCGTAGGATTCGCGGTCCATCACATGGCACCAGTGACACCACACCGCGCCGATGTCGAGGAGGATGGGCTTGTCTTCAGCCTGCGCGCGGGCGAATGCGGATTCGCCCCACGGGTGCCACTGCACCGGCTGGTGCCGCGCCGAGCGCAGGTAAGAAGACGCAGTGCTTTCAAGCTCGTTGGAGACGACAGGATCGTGCGTGGTGGCGTGCGGATGCATGCGCTATAAGAATAGATGCAGGCGGCACGCCTGCGCCAATCGAGGTAGTGGTCCGGTTTTGATTTCTTGAAGGGTTCAGGCTCCAGCCCGAACGTTAAATGTTCGCCAAATAAGGGTTCCGGCCCTTGCGGCAGTGCACGGTTTTACCAGTTTTCGGTAATACCCTGCCGCACCATTACTTTGCCAGTTCCTCTTCAATCGCGGCGATCAGTTCCGGCGCGTCGGGCTGCGTGTCGGGCGAGAAGCGCTTCACCACCTGGCCGTCGCGGCTGACGAGGAATTTCTCGAAGTTCCAGAGGATCTCCGGTTCGGGCAGCGTGTCGATGCCGTAGCCTTTGAGCTTTTCGCGGAACGGCGTCTCTGCGGTGCTGTCAGCTTTCGGCTGCGCCGCGATGAGCGAGGCATAGAGCGGATGCTTCCCGGCGCCGACGACGGTAATTTTGCTGAAGAGCGGAAACGTGACGCCGTAGTTGAGCTTGCAGAAGGACTGAATCTCTTCGTTCGTGCCCGGCTCCTGGCTCTTGAAATCATTAGCCGGGAAACCGGTAATGACCAGCCCCTGGCCGCGGAAGCGATTATAGAGATTCTCCAGCCCCTCGTACTGCGGCGTGAGGCCGCACTTCGAGGCAACGTTGACGATCAACAGCACGCGGCCTTTGTAATCGCCAAGCATTGCCGGCTCGCCGCTGA
>JASIJW010000463.1:0-2916 GCA_030050035.1 Acidobacteriaceae bacterium
CAGCGAATTCGAGCAGACCAGCTCTCCGAAATCGGTCGTCTGGTGGGCGGGCGTGAGCAGCGGTTTTCCGTCCACCACTCGCCGCATCTCGTAGAGATCCACTTCGCAGCCGAACCGCGCAGCGGTCAACGCCGCCTCCGGGCCGGCCAGCCCGCCGCCAATCACCCGAATCCTCAAACCGTCTCCTCTGCCTTTGCCCGGCTCGTCACTCTCTGATCTACTCTCTGATCCTCGCCCTGATCCACGCCCTGATTCAGGCCATCATTCACGCCGTCGGCCAGCCGCAGCAGTGCGTCGCCGCTCACCCTTACATTCCGCCACTCATCCAGGAACTCAGCTCCCATGGCGCGGTAAAAGTCGATCGCCGGCGTGTTCCAGTCCAGCACCTCCCACTGAAGGCGCTGGCATCCTCTTTCCACCGCGAACACCGCCACGCGCTGCAGCAGCGCCTTGCCGATTCCCATTCCGCGGAACCGTGGCTCAACGAACAGGTCCTCGAGGTAAACGCCGGGCCGTCCCTTCCATGTGGAATAGTTGAAGAAGAACAGCGCGAAGCCCGCCGGCTCGCCGTCCTGCTCGGCCATCAGGCAGAAATAGAACGGGTTGGGGCCAAAACCATCGCGCAACAGGCCCTCCTCGGTTGCCGTAACCTCCTGCGGCGCCCGCTCGTACAGCGCCAGCTCGCGGATAAACGCGAGAATCTGCGGAACATCGGCCGCGGTTGCAGGGCGAATCGTGATGGTCATGCTCTGATTTTAAAGTGTGATACGCGCCACATCGAAGCTTACCGGGACTCGCCAATATAAAGGCTGCGATCCGGTTGCCGCTCCGGCGCATGCAGTCTGCAAACCGGCATCTTGTCGAAACTTGCGGAGACGATTTAACTTGAGTCTGACCCATTTGTAGTCGGCGACAGGCTTCGGCTCATCCGGCCCTGCCGGCAATGCATAAACTCTGAGCCCGCGGGCGAATCTGCTCCCGCCGCTCCAACAAGGAGAAGAACATGAAACGCAGCCTTTCGCTTTGGCTGAGCCTGTCGGCATTGCTCGCCTTTGCCTTTGTGCCCGCCATCGCCCAACAGACCACCTCCAGCGAGCCCACGGGCAAGATCCACGGCCAGGTGATCAATCCCACCGGCCAGCCGCAGAGCAGCGGCACTGTGAGCCTTTCCACCGACGGCGGCGCAACCTTCAAATACAACTTCAACGTGGGCAGCGACGGCACCTTCACCGGCGAGGCCGCTCCCGGCAACTACTCGCTCATTTACCGCCAGACCGACACGCCCAAGGGCCAGATGGTTGATGAGGTTAAGAACGTAAAGATTGTCGCCGGCCAGGACATCGAGCAGAACGACGACATGTCCCGGGCCGAGTACCTGGCCAAGATGACGCCGGACCAGAGAAAGCAGCTTGAGGAGCTGAAGAAAGAAAACTCCGCCGCCCTTCAGGCCAACACCGTTATCGCGCACCTGAACGCCGACCTGAAGGTCGTTGCGCAGGACCAGAAGGACATTGACGACGCCAGCACGACTGCGAAGCAGCAGCTCGGAGCGAGCGCCAGCACAGCCGATGTCGATGCCAAGGCCAACGAGATCAAAACGGCCAAGTACACCGATATCGAAAGCCTGATGACCAAGGACACGACGGCCAAGCCCGACGAAGCTTTGCTGTGGACCAAGCTCGGCTACGCGCAGGCCGGCCTCAAGAAGTACGACGACGCCCTCACCAGCTATAAGAAGGCCGTCGATCTGGAGAGCGCTGCCAAGAAGCCGCGCACTGAAATCATCGCGCTGGCACAGGCCGGCCTCGGCGAAGTCTACGCCCGCACCGGCAAAGTGGACGATGCCAACACCGCCTATGATGCCGCCGCCAAGGCTGACCCCACCCGCGCGCCACTTTATCTCAAGAACGAAACCATCATCTTTTTCCAGGAGCACAACGCTACCGCGCAGGGGCAAGCCGCCGACAAGGCTATTGCGGTCGCCCCTAACGACCCGATCCTGTACTACCTGAAGGGCAATGCCCTTGTGCAGAATGCCTCGGTCGATCCCAAGACACACGAGATCGTGCTGCCGCCGGGTTGCGCGGAAGCTTACCAGAAGTACCTGCAACTGGCTCCCAACGGTCAGTTTGCGCCTGAAGTCACCGGCATTCTGCAGTCCACTGGCCAAAAGATCAGCTCTACGTACAAGGCCGGCAAGCACTAATCTCCGGCTGAATAAACTGCACACGAAGGCGCCCGGGAAATCGGGCGCCTTCGCCTTTTGGTGCGAATGATTGCTCGCTGCAACCCTCTACAATCCAATCCATGAGCCCGGAGCTGTTGAGCTACGAGGAAGCTGCGCGTCTGGTCGCTGCGCACGCCGCGCAGTTGACGCCGTGCGGCCGCATTGAGAGCGTGCCTTTAGCCCGGTCGCGCGGTCGCATCCTCGCCCGGCCACTCGTCGCCGACCGCGACCAGCCTCCATTTCCCCGCTCCACCCGCGATGGTTTCGCTTGCCGCGCGAAAGAAGCCTCGCGCCACGAGCCGCTGGTGATTGCCGGCGCTTCGCGCGCCGGCGATCCACCTGCCGGTCCGCTGCCGCCGGGAGCTGCATGGGAAATCATGACCGGCGCTGCGGTTCCCGCCGGTGCCGATGCTGTCATGATGATCGAGCACGTCGAGACGGTGGAAGACCGTCAGCCCCGAACCGTCCGGCTCCTGCCGCCGCGCACCGTCTCTGCGGGCGAAAATGTCGTTACCCTGGGCTCGCAGGCCCGCGCGGGCCAGGAGTTGCTCGCGCCCGGCGCAGTGATCGATGCCGGCCAGATCGCGCTCGCCGCTTCCTGCGGATACGCCGAGATTGAAGTTTTTGCGCGGCCGCGCGTCGCCATCCTCGCAACAGGCGACGAGCTTGTCCCTGTCGAAGCTGAACCG
>JASIJW010000464.1:0-2735 GCA_030050035.1 Acidobacteriaceae bacterium
TATGATCGCCTGCTGGCCCAGCGCTACGGTCTACACGCCATCGACATGGTGCACCAGAAGAAGTGGGGCCGCATCGCCGTGCTGCGCGGCACCGAGATCACCGACATCGCCATCAAGGATTCGATCAGCACCAACCGCCGCCTCACGCAGCCCTTCTTTGACGTGATCACCAGCCTCGAAGCCAAGGTCTAGTTCACCCACAAAGCTTCCGTGCCCCATCCTTTCCGCGTTCTTAGCGGAAAGGGTGGGACGCTGCGACTGCTGAACCGGACCGGGACTTCCGATGACCGTGCTCTCCCGCCCTTGCGATAAAAAGAAATCGCAAGGACGGGGCACGGAAGCATGGTGCTCCATCCTCGTACCATTTCCTTGTGCACTACCGTCTCTACCAGCCCGGCGACTTCGATTCCCTCTACGCCATCGAAGAATCCTGTTTTCAGCCGCCGCTGCGCTTTCCGCGCGGCTACATGCGCCGGCTCGTGGCCATCAAAGACACTGCTACCTGGATAGCAGAAGACAACGGCCGCCTCGCCGGCTTCGCCATCGTCGAATGGTCAGCCGGTGAATCCGGCATCGTCGCCTACATCCAGACACTCGAGGTTGCGCAGGACCAGCGCGGGCAGGGAATTGGCTCTGAGCTGTTGCGCCGCATGGAGTCCTCATCGCGGCAAGTTGGCGCGTCCATTATCTGGCTACACGTGGACACGGAAAATGCCGGTGCGATCCGCCTGTATGAAGCGCACGCCTACCGCTTACAAGGCAGGGAAGAGAACTACTACGCACGCCGCCGGCCTGCCTTCATTTACGAGAAGCAACTGGACGAAAACGCGGTTGGCTCTCCGTCTACGACTGCTTAGCCACCGCTTCAACCTCGCGAAGAACACGCAGCAGATTTCCGCCAAGAATCTTCCGGCAATCCTCGGCCGAGTAGCTGCGCGCCATCAGCTCCGCCGTAATCCGGGGAAATGCGGCCGGCGAGTCCAGCCCCTCCGGCAACTGCCCATACACGCCGTCAAAGTCCGAGCCCAGCCCGACGTGATCGACGCCGGCCACCTTGGCGATGTGGTCGATGTGATCGATCAGCACCGAAAACGGCGGTCGCGCGATCCGGTCGGCCATGGCTCTCTGGATCCGCGAAATCTCCTCGTAATTCACCGGCCGGCCCTCGGCATTTGCTTTGTCCTTGCAGGCCTGGACCTCTTTGTCGACCTCCGGCCGTATCTTTTCGAGCGCATCGCGGTACGGTTGCGACAGAAACGCCGAATAGAAAACGACTTGCACGACGCCGCCGTTCGAATTCGGCCTGCCAGAATTGGAAATCGCCCGCAGCATGTCGTCGCTCAAATTGCGCGGGCAGTCGCACAGCGCTCGCGCTGCGGAATGCGAGGCAATCACCGGGGCCCGCGAGATTTTCAGTGCCCGGCAGAAAGTCTTGTCCGAGACATGCGAGACATCCACCATCATCCCCAGCCGGTTCATCTCGTGGATCACGTCCTCGCCGAATTCGCTCAATCCCTCCTGTGTGTGCGGCACATTTGGGTCGTTTTCGTCGCCCGAGCTGTCGGCCCATCCGTTGGAGTTGTTCCACGTCAGCGTCATGTAGCGCGCGCCCAGCGCGTAATAGCTCCGCAGCAGCGCCAGCGAGTTTTCGATCGAATGTCCGCCCTCGATGCCCATCAAGACCGCCAGTTTGCGCTCGCGATGTGCCGTCTCGATCCCTTCAGCCGACGTCGCCAGCATCAGCTCATGCGGATGCCGCGTCACCTGCCGCAGGACCGCGTCGATCAGTTCGAGCGTGCGCCGCGCGTACTGGCCCTTGTAAATCGAGGGCTCGGCCCAGATGGCGAAAAACTCTGCGCTCAGGTTGCCCTTGCGCGCCATCTCCAGGTTGAAGTTGCCGCCATTCAGCGGATCGGCCAGATCGTAGCGCTCATCGACAAAGCGCTGCGGCGTATCGGCGTGAGTATCGACAATAATCGCTGAGCAGTGAACGGCTTCGGGGCTTTGGGTGTCGGGCGTCATAGGCTTCGTGTTTTTGTTATACTTACCAAGTTACTGGGCGGAAGTGGTGAAATTGGCAGACACACCATCTTGAGGGGGTGGCGCCGAGAGGCATGCGGGTTCAAGTCCCGCCTTCCGCACCAAAAGTCAAGTCGCCTTTAGACTCAGTCGCTTAAAGGCAGCATAGAGGCCGGGGAAACCCGGCCTTTGTCACGTCTGAGAGGCAACGCTGGACACTAAGGACAGTAGGGACACATACAGGAATGAAAACATACCTAAAGGGTTGTATGTCTCATCCGGTTTTCGAGCGCGTTCGAGCCCGGATCCACAACATTGCTAAAACATGATTACGGAATTCATGGTGACCAAAATCTTCAGAGGGGTCAACCATTTATTGGAATCGTTGATGAACGGCTCCCGCTGTCCAAAGCGCATACAGAATAGAAAACCGAGAGCTGGCGGAACGAAGGTTTTAATTCTTCATCATGTATCTTTTGGCAATGGGATCATGGCGTACTGCCGCGGAGAATGTGACAGGCGATAACGTCCACGTAACTTGGCAAACCAGCCATAGTGTTGAGCCGCAGAAGCATCTCAAAATTGGCGGCCGGACGTGCATGCACTAAGCCACACTGATCCAGCGCCTGCGAAAGTCTGGGGAGGTCTGTCACCAGGTCTCCAGCCGCCTCCGTGCCTTCGCCATTCGCTCCCGCGAGCAGAAGAACGCGCCCATT
>JASIJW010000465.1:0-3623 GCA_030050035.1 Acidobacteriaceae bacterium
GTATCCAGATCCGGCGCCAACCACATTCATCGTTCTTGGACTGGAGCGGGCACAGGCCGATGCGCTTTTCACTGGTTGCCGACTCGCCGGCCACAACGGCAACGGCCTGGGCGTCAAGAACGAGGAAAGCCAAGATCACCCGGATATCTTCGTCTGCGGTCCGCCACGTATTTCGTGGTCTCAGATCTGGCGCGAGCACCAGAACTTTGGATGACGCGATTCAGTAGAGCAGCACGGCAACGCGATACGCGGTAAATGAGCCTTCAACATCCTGCGCCTGGCAACTGCCCACTGCGGCGGCGCGATAGCCGCCAGCTTCCAACTGCTTGATAAGCTGCTGCGGCAGGCGTGTCATGTCGCCGGACTGCCAGCGCATTACGAATCGCGGCAAGGCGCCGTTGGGAGTGCGCGGCGCACCGGTATCGGTTGCGCAGGCGGCGCGCGCCGTGCGCGGATCGGAAACGATGCTGATTCCACTGGGCCGGATGAGCGCAGCCACGCGCGCCTCAACCTCCGCCGGACTGAGATTCGCCACGGCGCGTGAGTAGTCGGCTACGGCGTAAAGCACGCCGCGCGCAGCGACCACGGCGATGCCCACACGATCTACCTGCGGGTTGAGCAGGTTTTCGCGGTGGCCTTGCGAGTGCATCCACTCGTCGTGAATCCCCTCGGGCGATGGGCCGATGGCGACGTTTTCCTCGATCAGGCTGAAGTGCGCGCCAGCCTGCGCCGCCCGGCCGCTTACGTCGGCCTCGCCGCCGTAGCGATGCGCAATTGGTCCTTCCATTACCATGCGGCGGCAATGGGCAAGCGCCGCCTCAGCCAGTGCGGGATCCCATCGGAGCGGACCTGCGCCCGCCGCGGCCCGCGCCTGGTTGGCCAAAGCAAAGATCTGCTCCGCGTCGCCGGGAAGGTTGTCGTGATCGGCTTGCGCGCTCAGCAGAGCAGGAACGAGAAAAATCACCAAGGCAACCGGGAACAGAAAAGGTCGTATAGGAAGACCGCGAGAAAACATCCTCATGCCTGTTTAGACACGATCGACGGCAGAGTGTCGCTGTATCCTGATCCAGTTGATGCTTTTTCCCGACTTCAAGCCGATCGCGCAGGCGCGGGTGCGGATCCGGCGGCAGCCGCTGGCTGTGATTGGCGTTGCGCTGCTCACAGTCTTCGTGGTCTGCGGTCTGGCCGCGCCGTGGATCGCACCATATAATCCGGCCGCTATCGATTTGCTGCACCGTTTGCAGGGGCCGTCGTCGGCGCACTGGGCCGGCACCGACGAGTTGGGCCGCGACACGCTGGCGCGGTTGCTCTATGGCGCGCGCATCTCACTGGCAGTTTCGGTTTCGGTCGTCTCGATCTCGCTGGCGCTGGGCCTGGCCATCGGCGGCGTTGCCGGCTACCTGGGCGGATGGATCGATGACGCGCTGACTACCTTCGCGATGAACACGTTTCAGGCTCTGCCGGGCATTCTGCTGGCGATCGCCTTTGCCGCCTTTCTTGGTCCGGGATTCATTAACCTGGTCCTGGCGCTGGCTATCGGCGGCTGGGCCGGTTACGCGCGGCTGGTGCGAGCGCAGGTGATGGCGGTGCGCGAGCGTGAATATGTTGACGCGGCGCGCTCGCTCGGCGCGAGCGGTCTGCGCATCTTCTTCCGCCACATTCTGCCCAACATTGTGCAGCCGGTAATGGTGCAGGCGGCAATTGGCATGGCCGGGGTGATCCTGGCTGAGGCCACGCTCTCGTTTCTCGGGCTCGGCATTCCAGCGCCCGCGCCAAGTTGGGGATCTATGCTCAACGACGCGCGACTGCACCTGTTCGATTCGCCGCACCTTGTGCTGTTTCCTGCCGCCGCCGTCGCCGGCGCGGTTCTGGGCTTCAATTTCCTGGGTGATGCGCTGCGCGACCAGCTCGACCCGCGCACGCGGCTGGAGCTTGGGCTATGAGAATCGGAGTCATCAGCGATACGCACGGCCTTTTACGGCCGGAGGTGTTGCCTGCGCTAACCGGCGTCGATCAGATTCTGCACCTCGGCGACGTCGGCAAGTCATCGATCCTGGAGGAGCTTGAAAGGATCGCGCCGGTTACTGCCATCCGCGGCAATGTGGACCGAGAAGGCGAGTGCTCGAGATTGCCCGAAACCGACGTGGTGCTCGTGGAGGGACATTATCTCTACCTGCTGCACGACCTGAAGACGCTGCATCTCGATCCGGCGGCGGCAAAGTTCGCAGCCGTGCTTCATGGGCACACGCACGTGCCGGATCAGTACCAAAAAAGGGGCGTGCTCTACTTCAATCCCGGATCATGCGGACCGCGGCGATTCGAGCTGCCGGTGACGATTGGATTCCTGACGGTGAAGAAGAGAGGCGAGCTGGAGCCGGAGATCTTTCGCCTGCCGGTTGCGTCATGATCCTGCTTCTTCACCGCATCCGCGGATTGATCCACCGATAGACCACGTCGGTGAAGAAATTCACCAGCACATACGTCAGGCCGATCGACAGCAGACAGCCCTGCACCAGAGCGTAATCACGGTTGTCGATGGCGCTGACTGTGAGCCGGCCAAGACCAGGCCAACTGAAGATAGTTTCGGTGACGATCGCGCCGGCCAGCAGTGCGCCGAACTGCAGTCCGATGACCGTCACAATCGGCACCAGCGCGTTGGGCAGCGCGTGGCGCCAGAGCACGGCGGTTTCGCTTAGGCCCTTGGCGCGCGCGGTTCGGATGTAATCCTGGCCGAGCTCTTCGAGCACCGCAGTGCGCACCATGCGGGTGAGAATAGCAGCCAGCGAACTGCCCATAGTGATCGATGGCAGCACGATGTAGTGCCAGTCGATCAGAGCCGAGCCACCTGAATTTGCGCCCGATACCGGAAGCCAGCCGAGCTTGATGGAGACGAGCAGGATGAGCACGGGACCAAGAGCAATGGCCGGGACCGACAGGCCGGAAAGCGAAACCACGGAGAGCGCCTGATCGAGCCAGCGGCCGCGGCGCAATGCGGCAAAGATGCCCGCAGGCAGCGCCAGCACGATTGCCAGCACGAGCGAGCTGAGCGTGAGCGCAAGCGTGTATGGGTAGCGCTGCGCGATCAGGTGCGCCACCGAGTCGTGCATGCGGATGGAGACGCCGAAGTCGCCATGCACAACGCCTGCCCAGTAATGCGCGTACTGGCGCCAGAGTGGCTGATCAAAACCATATTCATGCCGTAGCGCGCCGATATCGGCCGGCGTTGCGCCCTCGCCCAGCATCATCTGAATCGGATCGCCGGGGACGAGGTGAATGAGCAGGAAGACGAGCGAGACCACCAGCCAGACGACAGGAAGAGTGAGCAGGAAACGGGTGATGGTCTGCTTCATGGGCTGAACTCAAGATACATGACCGCAGTAGCGTGCGCTGCTCGTCCGGCGCACTTTCGTATGATCCAATACGCGCAATTACTCCGTGCAACGAATCCCTTCACGCGAAGTTCCAAGGGAAAGATGCAGGTTGCAAACGGAGCCTGCTCGAACCGCCAATTGTGGGTGGTTCATCGAGGTATTGCGTCATGCGAAGCTTTGCGCTGAGGTTCGCCGCGTTCGCTCTTATTCTTAATCCCTTTACTCTGGCCGCGTACTCTCATGCGCAGCCGG
>JASIJW010000466.1:0-6228 GCA_030050035.1 Acidobacteriaceae bacterium
GCCGTTGTGCAGCGCCGCGCCGAAGGGTCCAAGCGAAGCCGCAACGGCAATGCTCCGGCCGGCAAACTCCTCCGCCGCTTTGCGCGCCAGCTCTACCGACCTGAGCAGCGCCGCATCGGCGCGCGCCGCAGCCATGCCGCACTCCGCGTAACCCATCCGCGAAACCTGATAGCTGGCAGTCTCAATGCAGTCGGCGCCCGCCTCAACATACGCGCGATGAACAGCCGCGATCTTCTCCGGCGCCTCCTCGAGCACGTGCGCCGACCACAGCGGCCCGTCAATACACGCGCCGCGGGCTTCGAGCTCAGTAGCCATGGCGCCATCCAGCACGCGAACGCACGCCAGTGGCGAATCCGGCGTTCTACTCATAATGCCTACTCCTCCACCATCGCCTTCAACCGGCTCAACGCGCTGTCCCACTCCTGCGAGACACGCCCAACATACTCCTGCACATCGCCCAGCGGTCGCGGGTCGAGCGCAAAGCGGTTTTCACGCCCGCAGCGAACGCCGCGCACGAGGCCAGCGCCTTCGAGCACGCGCAGGTGCTTGGTCACCGCCTGCCGTGTGATCCGCGTTCCCGCCGTCAGTTCGGCGATGGAAGCTGGCTGGCCGTCGGCCAGGCGCGACACCAGTGCCAGCCGCGTGGCGTCGCCCAGTGCGGCGAACACCGCTTCGGTCGTGGGCCGTCTACGCATGCGTGCCAACATAGCTCTCGATGTTCTTCATCTGCTGCGTCCAGCCGCCGTCATTGCGTGGAAAGACGACGCCGCGCAGCTCCGCCGGCAGTTTTTCAAAGCCTGACTCCGTAATTGTCAGCAGCGTTCCGGTTGCCGTCGGCTCTAGCCGGAACTCCACGCGCGTCCGCGGCAATCCCGTGTAATCGGCCGAGTACGCAGCCTTGTCCACGTTCGCCAAGACTGGCCAGGTGAACGCAAACAACCGTTCCGGCTCCATGGCCTCAATCTGCGCCTCCCACACCACATGCTCGAACCCGGGGTGCAGAATCCGTCCGCGCACCGTCTTGTCCAATTCAAACGGCCCCTCCAGCGCCACGCGAAACCACTCGCCAAACTCGCGATAATCGCTGATCGCCCGCCACACGCGCGCAATCGGCGCCCGCAGTTCGATCCGCTTTTCAATCCTGTCTTCAGCCACGCTGCCGGCCTCCTTCAATAAGGCAACCATCTAGTTGCGCATAATAGCATCGCTGCGAATTAATTGGCAACCATCTGGTTGCCAAATCCTCTTCGGCGGCAAATCGTAGGCGCGCGCGAACTCTTGGATAGAAAAAAGAAAAGGCCTCGGAACCGAGATCGGAACCGGGGCCATTCGGGTCAAACGTGGCACGGACTCTTCAGTCCGACGCTCCACGCAACAAGAAGTTTTTCTAACAACGCAGATCCGGGATCGGATCGGTGAAACTAGATATATATATATTCATATAAAAGCAATCTCTAACAACGCAGTCCGGGGAACAACATCTGGGGAATCTGCCAGGAAAACCCAAACTCTGATCCCTTTACTGCGTGGGATCTCCTGTCCACGTACCGATCTTCCGCCAAGTCGAAGCAACTGCAAATCCCACAAAGAGCGCATGCGTGCCCTGAAGGTCACCAAGCGGCTAGTTACCTTGCTTGGCTTTCCTATCCGAAACAACCTGAATCTGTGCCAGATTTATCTGAAAATAAAGAAATTATCCGCCGACTGCTCCGCGCGACGGATGTGCATCATCCAAACGGATTCTGAACAATCAACAAGCGGTTTTTGAACAATCAATCAGATGGCGTGGACTGGTACGGTAAAACCCCTCAATGACTTAACCGCGCCCATTGTCTGCCGCCGAACTCTCCACTAACGGCTTCTTCGACCACTTCAGTCCCACCCAGGCCAAATAGCCCAGTTGAATGGCCCAGGTAATCGAGTAGGCCGCCTGCCGGAACAGGTGACCCAGCTGGGCAATGACCGCATCGTGGTTGGCAGACGCATACGTCGGATCCGGCGGCGCGGTCAACACCAGATAGGCGGCGCGCGCCAGGAGCACCACAGACACAATGGCGAGCAAACGAAAAAAAATCTTCTTCATCGCAAAATTCCTTTTTGCATTTACGCCTGCAGCGCCCCGATGGCCTCAAGCTGTTCGCGCTCAATCGCTTTCTGTTTTTTCCGCTCCACGTAATACCTCAGGCCAAGCACCATGAGCCCCCAGGCTACCCATGCCAGCAGGTTCCAACCGAAGGCAGCCAGCATCTTCGGGTCCTTGATGCCGGAGTCCGGCCCGCCGCCAAAAACCGGCGCCGGATGCTGTGTCCGCCACCAGCGGTTCGACATATAGACAATCGGCACGTCGAGTGCGCCAAAGATGCCTAGCACAGCGGCCAGCGTCTGCATCTGCGGCCCGGCGGCAAAGCGCCGCAGCAGCAGATAGCTCACGTAGATCAGCCACAGCAGCAGCGTAGTAGTCAGCCGCGCATCCCAGGTCCACCACATGCCCCACGCCCGCCGGCCCCACAGCGGCCCGGTCACCAGAACCACCGAGCAGAAGACAACCCCGACCTCGGCGCCAGCCAGTGCCCAGGCATCGGCAATCTGCGCGCGGGTGGGATGGTTGCGGCGCAGAGCGAGGTAACCTATGCATCCCGCCAAAGAGATCGCGAAAAACAGGAACGCAACCATCGCCGATGGCACGTGGTAATAGAAGATCCGCTGCACCTCGTGCATGGTTTGTTCGTCCGGCGCAACGTAAATGGCCTGGTAATAGGCCCACGCCATCAGCCCCACGGTCGCGGCGGCATAAAGACCAAGAATGGCTCGTTTCATTGAAAAATCCTGACATTCCCAGTGTACGTCCAGCGGCGTTTCCTTGTGTGACGGCCATCACCCGAAATCCCCGTGCCCCATCCTTTCCGCGGCTTCATCGCCGAAAGGGTGGGCCGAAAGCGTGGGAAGGATCGGCATTCCCCAAATCCCCGTTCCCGTGCGATTTCCACTGCACCCCAAGGAGCACGCTCGCATCCTTACCCAACAAGGAGGGGGAAACAATGAAAGCCGTTCTGCTCGAAGAATATGGCGGCCCGGAAAAGCTGCAATACACCGATACCGACACGCCTCCATACGGCGACAACGAGGTGCTGGTCAAAGTCCATGCCACCAGCATTAACCCCATCGATTACAAGCTGCGCAGCGGCGCAATGCGCCAGTACATGCCCCTCGATTTCCCCGAAATCCTGGGCCGCGACCTGGCCGGCGAAGTAGTTGCAACCGGCAGGAACGTCACCGGCTTTTCCAAAGGAATGCGCGTGATGGCCCTGGCCAACGGCACCTACGCCGAGTTCACCACCGCCCGCGCCGATGTGCTGGCGCCCATCCCCGATGCGCTTACCTTCGAGCAGGCAGCAGCGCTGCCGCTTGTCGTCACCACCGGTGCGCAGTTGATCGAGCGTGGCGTCAAGCCGCGCGCCGGGCAAACCGTCCTCGTCACCGGCGCGCTGGGCGGCGTGGGCCGCACCGCCGTGCACGTAGCGCGCCAGCACAGCGCCCGCGTGCTGGCTGGCGTGCGCCGTTCAGAGATCGATCAGGCGCGAAGTCTGTCTGCCGACGACATCATCCCCATCGACGACGAAAAGGCGATTGAGAAGCTCATCGACCTGGACTCGATAGCCGACACAGTCGACGGACCAACCATCGAGCGGCTGCTCAAGCGGCTGCGCGCCGGCGGGGTTCTGGGTTCGGTTCTTGGCGAACCATCCGGAGCCAAAGGACGCGACATTCAGGTCCGCGCCGTCTTTGCCCAGCCCGACGCCTCGCGCCTCTACGAGCTCGCAGACGACGCTGCCAGCCGCGAATTTGAGATCCCCATCGCCCGGGTGATGAAGCTTTCCGAGATTCAGGAGGCGCACCGGCTGGCCGAAAGCCACACCGTCAAAGGCAAGATCGTGTTAACTCCATAAACCGGCGCCGTAAGCGCAGTGCAATCGCAGCTTTAATCCGCCACAGCCGATACCACTGTATTCGCTCCTTCGCTCCCTTGTTCCCTCGGTCCTGTTCCCTCGGTCCCTGCATCACTATCTGTGGTCCCGGTTGAACGACCCCGTCGCAATCGCAGCCCACACGATGCACACCGGCCAGGCAATGAGCAGCGAGTAAAGGTCATTCGAGAGCCAGTCTTCGCAGGCCGCGGCATACAGGAAGCACGACGCGAGCAGCATCGTACAGGCGCCCAGCACTGAGCTGTAAACGAGGCCCAGCGGCCCGAACAGCGCAGCCAGCAGAACAGCCAGCCCAATCCGTTTTCGCGGCGCCTCGAAGCGCTCTGGCAGAACGCGTGCTGCAACCTGCTGCCCGGCCCACTCCGGCGGTTGTGGACTCGTCACGGCAAACAGCGCCGCCCCGCAGCACTCGCAGAACCGCGATCGCTCATCGCACCGTACGCCGCACTGTCTGCAACGCGACATCGCCACATCATCTCCGGAAAAAAGTAAATCAATAGGAAGAAAGTGAGAAGAGTGTAGCGCAAAGCAGCTGTGCCGGGCAGCAGAGATCGTTAAGGTTGACTGAATTGGCCCGCCAAACTTGTCACTCTCACAAATTGTAGCTACAATTAAAAGGTGTACGTCTGGGACGAGGCAAAGCGCAAATCGAATCTGAAAAAGCATGGACTCGATTTCAAAGACGCTTACCTTATCTTCGAGAACCCGGACAAATGCACCTACGACGCCAGCCGTTACGACGAGTACCGGGTGATGGATGTAGCGCTGGCAGTTGTCAAAGGAAGAGTTTTGACGCTGGTTTATACCGAAGAAGAAAACGAGGTTCGCGTCATCTCGTTTCGTCAGGCCTCTCGCGAGGAGCGCAAACGCTATGAAGAAGACTCAAAGTAAATCCGAGTGGAAGCGCGTGCTGACTCACAAAGAGGGCGACCCGATTCCCTACGAACCCGGGGACGGTCCTTATGATCCAAATGACGCCGAGGCCACGCGTGCTTTCTTTGCGAAAGCCGATCTGATCCGCGGTGGTAAGGTGGTCCGGCGAGGCAAGCGCGGCCCACAGAAAGCTCCGACCAAGAAGCTGGTCTCATTGCGCCTCTCTCCTGAAGTTGTCGACCACTTCAAATCCACAGGTCCTGGATGGCAGACGCGCATCGACAGCACGCTTCGCGAAGCGATACGGAAGAGAGCTTAATTCCGCGCATTTAAACTAAGAGGTTATGACAATTCTCAAAGCCGTGCGTGGCACGCGCGATCTGCTGCCGCCCGAAACGGCTCTCTGGAACCGCATCGAGACCACCGCGCGCCAAGTCTTCGCCCGCTACAATTTCGGCGAAATCCGCACGCCGATCTTCGAAGACACTTCGCTCTTTGCCCGCAGCGTGGGCGAAGAGACCGACATTGTTTCGAAGGAGATGTACACCTGGGAAGACCGCGCCCGCGCGCAATCGGAAAAATCCCAATCCCTCACCCTGCGCCCCGAAAACACCGCCGGCGTGGTCCGCGCCTACATCGAGCACAAGCTCGGCGAAAGCGGCCAGTTGCAGAAGCTCTACTACATCGGCCCGCAGTTCCGCCGCGAGCGCCCGCAGAAAGGCCGCTACCGCCAGTTCTGGCAGATCGGCGCCGAAGTCATCGGCCCACCATCGGCCGGCAGCGAATCACCCCTGCGCGACGCCGAAGTCCTTGAGATGCTGGCCACGCTGCTCGACGAGTTGCGCATCGCCGGATGGACTCTTGAGTTGAATTCCGTTGGCTCGGCCGCCGACCGCGCGCGCTACAACGATGCGCTGCGCAAGGCCCTCGAGCCCGTCGCGTCAAAAATGTGCGTCGACTGCCAGCGCCGCGCCGTCACCAACCCGCTGCGCGTGCTCGACTGCAAGGTCCCGGAAGACCAGCCCATCATCGAATCGCTGCCAAGGATCGCCGACTACCTCGACGAGGACTCGCGCAGCCACTTCGCCGCAGTAACAGCAGCACTCGATGCAGCCGGCGTGCCTTATCACCTGAACCCCCGCCTCGTGCGCGGTCTCGACTACTACACTCGCACCACTTTCGAATTCACTCACGGCGGTCTGGGCGCGCAGAACGCGCTGCTCGGCGGCGGCCGCTACGACGGCCTGAGCGAGTCCATCGGCGGCCCGCGCGCGCCGGGCATCGGCTTCGCCATCGGCCTCGACAGGCTGGTGCTCACTCTGCAAGCCCAAGAACTCGACCAAAAGGCTGCCTCCCCGCAGGGGAAGGT
>JASIJW010000467.1:0-3350 GCA_030050035.1 Acidobacteriaceae bacterium
CCTGCACACGTGTGCACCAGCCCAACGATCATGCAATGCCCCAACCGCGCTTGTCAACAGCCGATCTGCGCCTGGCTAGCAACCCCAAGCCGACCCAGAGCCCACAGGGCTTCAAAAAACAATTTGACACTGAAGATGCTATCTGAGAATCAGAAGAACAGAACTTCAGCACCGCGAGAGGTGTCCGATGGCAACAACTGTCGATATGGAATATCTGCACGACAAGTTGCAAGAGCGCAAACGCCGCCTTGAAACCGCACTTTCGCTTACGCCCCAGGACGCCGGTCTGACAGCACTGATCGAGGAGGTTGATGCGGCGCTCGATCGCTATGCCGCCAGCACCTACGGCCTGTGCGAGACCTGTCACGACACCGTGGAACGCGATCGGCTGCTCGCCGATCCGCTCGTCCAGTTCTGTCTCGACCACCTGACAGAGCTGGAGCGCGCCGAATTTCAACGCGATCTCGACCTTGCCGCCGAGCTGCAGCGCAGGCTTTTGCCGCCTGCGGATCTCGCGATCGCCGGATGGGAGACAAGTTATCATTACGCGCCGTTGGGACCGGTGAGCGGCGATTATTGCGACCTGTACCCCTTCGATTCGCAGCTTTTCTTTGTGCTCGGCGACGTTTCCGGCAAGGGCGTAGCGGCGTCGCTGCGGATGACGCAACTGCATGCGCTCTTCCGCAGCCTGATCGGCATGGGACTGGCGCCGGCTGAAGTTATTGCCCGCGTCAACCGCTTCCTCTGCGACAGCGCGCTGGCCGGGCAGTATGCCACGCTGGTCTGCGGGCACGCGCAATCAAATGGCGCCGTTGAGCTTTTCAACGCGGGTCATTTGCCCGTCGTCGCCGTTTGCGGCGGCGATGCTTTGCTGCTTGAATCAACCGCTTTGCCATTGGGAATGTTTCACGATGCCTCATTTTCTTCCACGCGGTTGCAACTCGAACAAGGCGACCTGCTCTTTCTCTACACGGATGGCCTGTCTGAAGTGCGTACCGAAGAAGGCGAATACGGCGTTGATCGCGTGATGAACGTCGTCGGCCGTCAGTGCGCAGCTACTGCGGCCGGCGTTGTTTCCGCATGCCTTGCAGACGTGCGTGAATTCGCCGGAGCTAGCCGTGGGCTGGACGATGTGACACTGCTCGCCATCCAGCGTCGCGCATGAGCCGGACCAGGTTCGCATGAGCCAGACAAGGCTCGCAGCTTTATGCGTAGTGGATGGGGGTTTAGTCCAGTCCATCGATAAGCTGGCCTCAGTCGCCGGGTCACAGGTGGGCTGAATGTTGCCTAAAGAGTAACTTCCGAGTTGACGGCAATACATCCTGTTCGGCTTACCCGCCAGCAAAGGCTACAGCGATGTTAGGCTTGTCGCAGGTTTCTTTCGTAAAGGAGTCGGTCATGAATCTGCCTCCTTGCTGTATCAACAGAACCTTTACGCGACTCTGCCGTGTTTTTTTTGCCATCACAATTGGAAGCGTGGTAATCATGGCTGCCGGGTGCGGTGGGGGTGCGCCATCGGGCAGCAGCGGGGGGCCCGTTCAGGGCGAGAACACGCTGACGACGGTGGTGGTATCGAGCGCGGCCAACGACCGGTTGTCGCGGTTTTCCATGACGCTGAATAGCCTCTCGCTGACGACGAAGGCGGGAACGAGCGTCCCGGTGATGTCGACGCCGCAACAAGTGGAGTTTATGCACCTGAACGGGGGTGGGGAGCCGCTAATCACAAGCGATGTGCCGCAGGGTGTGTATACGTCGGCGACGGCGACGGTGGGATCGGCCTCGTTTACGTGCCTGGTGCAGCAATCGGGCAGCGACACAACTTCGACATACGCGTATGGAGCAACGCCGTCCAACCAGGTGACAGTGCAACTTCCTGAGCCGCTGACGCTGAGCGGGAACACGATGGCGCTTTCGCTGAACCTGCTGGTTTCTCAGTCGGAAAGTTTCCCGTCGACATGCTACACGGATGGAATCGCGCAATTCTCGATCACCCCGACGTTCACCCTGACGGCGATGACGTTGGCAACGGAGCCGACAAATGCAACGAATGGGAAAATGACGGCGCTGGAGGGACTGGTGGTGAATCCGACGGCAGGAGAGAACGGCTTCACGGTTTCTGCGGCGGACGGGACGCAGCCGGGATCCTCGGTTAACACGATCTGGCAGGTGAACACCAACGGAAATACGGTTTTCCAGGGCATTGGGAATGCGCAAGGGATGGCTGCGGGCATCCCAGTGGATTTTGACGGGACACTCCAAGCGGACGGGTCGATTCTGGCCACGCGGGTTGCTGTTCCGGATGCGGACACAATGGACGTGACGGTGAACCAGGGACCTCTGACGCAAGTGGCAGCGGTGTGGCCTGTGCTGAACGAGGCCAACCAGTCTGCGGAGGGATCCGAAACATATATCCGGGGATGGCCAACGTACAACTTCAGCAATGCGACCTTCGCAGTGTGGGGCGGGCTGACCAATATTCCAAACCTCCCGTTTGCGGCCAGCTTCAGCGGATCGAACATGGTACCCGGGCAGATGGTGTCGATCACGTCACATGTGACGGAGGTGGCGCCTGCACCGACGTATGTGCCGGCAACGGTGGAGACACTGATGCCGCAAACGATTAACGGAACTGTGATGGCGACGGGAACCTCGGGGAGCTTCACGACTTACACGATAGAGCTGGCGGAGTACGATGTATTCCCACAGTTCGCGGTGCAGGGCGGACAGACAACACTTCTGACGAATCCGCAGGAGGTGGTGGTGTATGTGGACGCCAACGCGCAGGTCCTGAGCCAGCCGATGCCAGGGAATCCAGCACGGTTCACAGGTGTGATTTTCAACGACAATGGAACACTGCGAATGGATTGCACCGAAGTGGCAAGCGGCGTGGCGGAATAAGCGGCTCGTCGCCGGATTTCTTGCCTGCGATCAATTTTCACTTCTGGCCAGCTATATACGGCTCATGAGGAAAATCGTCTCCATCGCCACGATGATCGACTTGTCTTTCATTTTGGTCGTGTAGTCGGCAACTGGGAACTATGCCAGATCCTCGCCTGATGCAGCACCTCAAATTGGCCCATTAGCTCTATGTGCCGTCTTGACCGCCCTCTTTCGGCAGTGGTAGCGTTTGTTTGCACACGTTTGCATCCTGCGGGAGAAATATGGCCACTACGCATCTCCAATTCAAGAGCCCGCTCCACCAGATGGCGCAGACCACCCCCACCTGCCTGTGGAACGATTCGGCCGCCATCGATGAGCTGACCTACTCGATTGAGCACGGCGGCGTGGGCGCCACTTGCAATCCGGTCATCGCCGTCTCGGTGCTCAAAAAGGAGATGGCGCGCTGGAAG
>JASIJW010000468.1:0-17461 GCA_030050035.1 Acidobacteriaceae bacterium
CGGTTTGAGCCACCATGCGAACCAGCTCGTATGGCGCCTGCAGCTCTTTGGCCGCGGTGTAAAGCTCCTGCTCGCTGAACACCGTGAGCTGGCGCATCTCCTTGGTGATCTGGCGCATGTGCTGCACGGCATGGACTACGTCGCCGGTGCCGGCTTCACCTTTAGTACGGATCATGGCGGCGCCCTCGGCGATGCGGCGCAAGGCCTCGCCCAGGTTGCGCGCCCCGCAGACGAATGGCGTGGTAAAGGCGTGCTTGTCGATGTGGTGTGCCTCGTCGGCTGGCGTGAGCACCTCGCTCTCGTCGATGAAGTCGACGCCGATCTCCTGCAGGACCTGGGCTTCAGCGAAGTGGCCGATGCGGGCTTTGGCCATGACCGGGATCGACACGGATTTGATGATCTGCTTAATCAGCCCTGGCCGCGCCATGCGGGCCACGCCGCCCTCGGCGCGGATCATCGCCGGAACGCGCTCGAGCGCCATGACCGAGACTGCGCCGGCCTCTTCGGCAATGCGCGCCTGCTCGACGCTCATGACGTCCATGATGACCCCGCCTTTGAGCATTTCAGCAAGGCCAATTTTCAGGCGCAGGCCGCTGGGGTTCAATGATTTGTTCTGATCTGGTGCGGGCATATGTTCACCTCGGTCGCTCTCTGGCCGAGAGCTCGGGACCCGAGAGCTCGGAACGGAAGAATAATCTCCTTTTCAGTTTAACAGCGATGCGAATTGCCGGTGGGGTGCTTTGCTGTGATACGCAAGACGGTCGCATCTGGCGCAATTCTTAGACCATTCCAATCAAAATCCAGCCGCTCTGGTGAGCTTCCTGCAAGGTTTCTGGACGAATGGCAACTATGCGTCCATTGCCGTCTGCCCCGCCGCCTCCGCCGGCCGAAGCTGCGCGCGTTCCTGCGAGGCCGGCAGAGGTGCGGCCGGCGCCGGCGGCAAAGCACGGCGGGATGGAGACTGCCAGCAATGCCAACACGGCGCAGGCCATGGTGCCGGCTGCATCCACGGTCATCTCCGGCCCGGCAGGCATGAGCGAAGAAGAGGAACGGCGGCTGCCTGACCTGCCGGTTGTCGACGTGCCGGTTATCGACGGGCCGGTGGCGCGACTGCCGGTGGAGCTGGAGGTGGTTGTTCCGGTGCGGGATTTCCGGGTGCGCCGCCTGCTGGCGCTCGAGCCCGGAGAGTTGATTGAGTCGCAGTGGAACTACGGCGAAGACGTTCCGCTGTCCGCAGGCGACGTGCAACTGGCGTGGAGCGAATTTGAAGTATTGGACAACCAGATCGCGGTGCGCATTACGCGGCTGCCGTGAGCGGCGGGACAGGGGAGAAATGGTGAGCAGCAACGCCAGGCTCGATGTAAGGACCAACGCGCGTATGAGCGCGAATGCCGGCGCGAACACCGGTGCGAAGATCAGGCCGAAGGTCGGGTTGGGACGGCTAGGCGGTTTCGCCGAATGGTTACTGGGACGGCTGTGCCGGGCAGGAAGGCCGGTTCCGCGATTGCAACTTGTGGAGCGGATTACGCTGGGTCCGCGGCAGACGCTTTCGCTGGTTGAAGCCGAGGGCCGGCGGGTGCTGGTGGCGACTTCCCCCGAGGGCGCGCCGGCGTTCTACGCGATTGACGGCGCGATGGGCGTGGATTCTGTGCGCGCGGTAACGCGTGCACGGGCGAGGGCTTCGACGGGGGCTGCATGGTGATGCTGGCCCCATCTCAGTTTCTTGCTCAGTTTGGTGCACGCGCCGCGGTACATCTTTCCGTCCTCGCTGGTTCGGTTATTTCGTCCGGCGCGATGCTTATTCCGGATCTGAACAGTAAGCTGCACCCCTCGGATGGGACACCCTGGACGATTTTGTTTGTCCTGACGTTGATCACGCTGCTACCGGCAATTCTGATGGCCATGACGCCGCTGGTAAGGCTGCTGGTGGTCTTTCACTTCCTGCGCCAGGCGCTGGGCACGCAGACCGCGCCCTCGAATCCGACGCTGATGGGATTGGCGCTGATGATGTCCTGGTTCCTGATGACTCCGGTGCTGAATCAGGTCGACCAGCAGGCCGTTGAGCCTTACCGCGCCGGCCAGATTACCGGCATGGAGGCGATCGATCGCGGCTGCGTTCCGGTGAAGCACTTTCTGCTGAAGTATGCGCGCGAAAAAGACCTGGCGCTTTTTACCGCGGCCGGCCAGATTCCCCGGCCCAACACGCCCGACGATCTGCCCATGCGCGTGGTGGTTCCTGCCTACATGCTCTCGGAGCTCAAGGCGGGCTTTGCCATCGGCGCAGTACTGTTTCTGCCGTTTCTTTTGATCGATATGGTGACGGCATCGATCACGACGTCGATCGGCATGTTCCAGCTGCCGCCGGTCGTCGTCTCGACGCCGCTCAAGATTTTGCTGTTCGTGATGGTGGATGGCTGGAACCTGCTGGCCCATTCGCTCCTGCAAAGTTTCTAAGGAGTTTTTAAGATGACGCCCGATATGGTCGCCGAACTGTTGCGGCAGCTCCTCAAGGAAGCCATGATCCTGGCCGCACCGATCCTGATTGCCGCGGCCCTGATCAGCTTTGTGCTGAGCCTGTTCCAGACGCTCACCAGCCTGCAGGAGCAGTCGCTGACCTCGGTGCCGCGGCTGGCTGCGATCTCGCTAATCCTACTGGCAGGAATGCCGTGGTTTCTCGAGCGCATAGCTGTATACACGCGTGTGCTGCTGGGGGATTTTCGAAGGTATCTGGGGTGAGAAGACAGCTTCTAGCTGCTAGCTCCTAGCTTCTAGCCAATCGTGCAGGAGCTAAAGGCTAGGAGCTAGAAGCTAGGAGCTGCTTTTGTCGGACTGGACGCAATTTCTGAGTGCGATGACGCTGGCCTTGGTGCGGGTGAGCGGGATGGTGGTTTTTGCGCCGTTCTTTTCCTCGACGGCGCTGCCGGTGCGCATGAAAGCCGTGTTTGTGGGTGCGCTGGCCTTTCTGCTCGCGCCGCTGGTGGCCGCATTGCCTGGCGCGCAGGTTGCGCTGTCCTGCCCGGCGCTGGTGGGCGAGCTGGCCGTGGGACTGGTCTACGGGCTATCTCTGACGCTCGTCACCGAGATGCTGTTATTCGCCGGGCAGATTGCGGGCATGCAGTTCAGCTTTTCGCTGGTCAACCTGCTCGATCCAGCCTCCTCGATCCAGACGCCGCTCATGGGAGAGCTTTTTCAGCTCATGGGGACGCTGGTGATCATCACGGCGGGCCTCGACCGGATCCTGATTGCCTCTGTTGTTCGCAGCTTCCGGGCGGTGCCGCTGGGTTCCTTTGCGCTGGGCCAACCGGCGGCGCTGACCATCATCCGGGCGGCAGCGGGGATATTCTTTGCGGCGCTGGAACTGGCCGCGCCGGTATTGGCCTCCACGATGCTGGTCGAAATCGCCGTGGCCCTGCTGGGCAAGCTCAGCCCGCAGCTTCCGGTGATGATGCTGACGGTGCCGATCAAGACCCTGACCGGCTTTGCGCTGCTGGCGGGCTCGCTGGCGCTCTGGCCGCGATTCATTGAGGCGCGGTTTGACGGACTGCTCGACATGGCCGAACGGCTGATCTCGGGGCACAGCTTCGGCCCGGTTCCGGGTATAGGAGGCTGATGTGCCCGGGGACCGCACAGAACAGGCAACACAGCATCGCAGGGAGCAAGCCCGCCGCGAGGGCGACATACTGCACAGCCGCGAGCTGACGGCTGCGGCCGGCACCCTCGCCGGTGTAATCGCTCTCGGTATGATCGGCGGTCGGACGATGGAGGCATGGCGGGGAGCGTTCGGTGGCTTCCTGTCTCTGGGAGCGCAGTCGCACTGGGAGCCGGCTGCCATTGAGCCCACGCTCGCGGCTCTGCGCCGGCTGATGATTGGAGTTCTGACGCCGCCGGCCGTGGCCATGGCGGCGGTAGCGGCTGCGGCCCTGACCGTGGCCGTGCTGCAGACCGGGGGCGTCACAATGCACCCCAACGCCCTGGGCCTGAAGTTCGACCGGCTCAATCCGGTCTCGAACCTGGGCAATCTGTTTTCGCTGCGCGCGGCGGCGCGCATTGGCAAGTCGCTCATACCGGCTGGAGTGCTGGCTATAGTTGCTGTCTTGAAGATTGGCCGCGAGCTGTCGATTCCGCCGTTCTCGACGGTGCGTCTGGAGCAGCTTGGCTCCGACGTCTACGGGCTGCTGCTGGCTGCGGCGTGGCTGCTTTTCGGCTGGTCGGCGATCGACTACCTTGTCGAGTGGCAGAGCCGCGAGTCGCGACTGAAGATGAGCCGCGAGGATCTGCGCGATGAGTTCAAGGAGACCGAGGGCAGCCCGCAGATCCGCAGCCGCATTCGCGGCTTGCAGAGGCAGATGCGGCGACGCCGGGTGAAGGCCGACGTGGCCAAGGCCGCCGTAGTGCTGACCAATCCGACGCATTATGCGGTGGCGCTGGGCTTCGACTTCGCGACCATGGATGCGCCCAAGGTGCTGGCCAAGGGGCGGAATCTCTTGGCTGAAGAGATCAAGGCTGAGGCGAGGTGGGCGGGCGTGCCGATCGTCGAGAACCCGCCGCTGGCGCGGTCGCTTTACCGCACCGTCGAGGTCGGCCAGGCGATTCCAACTGAGCTTTACGCAGCCGTGGCGGCGATCCTCGCCTATCTCTACCGCCAGCGCGTCGAGGCGGAGCTGCGCGAGCGCCGGCGCTCCGCACCGCAGAGTTCCCAAGGAGTACAGAGATGAGTACAGCCGCGTTACCGGCAGCCACCCAGCCGGCGCAATCCATCTGGCACCGTCTGCGTGATCACGTGCTGCCGCTCGGGGCCATCAGCGTGATCTTTGTGATGCTGGTGCCGGTGCCGGCTGCGGTGCTCGATTTGCTGCTGGCGCTCTCGATGGCCGCTTCGATGATCGTGTTTCTCTCGGCGATGCAGATTCGCCGCGCAGTTGAGCTGTCAGTCTTCCCCACACTGCTGTTACTGCTCACGCTCTTCCGGCTCTCGCTGAATATCGCCTCGAGCCGCCGCATCCTGCTGCACGGCCAGGAGGGAACGGCTGCCGCGGGGAAGGTGATCGAAGCCTTCGGACAGTTCGTGGTGGGCGGTAATTATGTCGTCGGCTTCGTTCTTTTTCTGGCTTTGGTCGCAATTCAGTTTCTGGTTGTATCCCACGGCGCCGTGCGCACGGCCGAGGTGACGGCGCGCTTCACGCTCGACGCATTGCCGGGCAAGCAGATGGCCATTGATGCCGACATGAACGCCGGCCTGATCGACGAGGCCGAGGCGCGGCGGCGCAGGCAGGCGATTGCGCGCGAGGCCGAGTTTTATGGGGCGATGGATGGCGCGGCGCGCTTCAATCAGCGCGATGCGATGGCGACGATTCTAATTACGGCGATCAACATCGTGGCAGGCCTTTTGATCGGCACGCTGCAGCAGGGTGTGGCGCTGGGCGCGGCGGCGCGGACGTACACGGTTCTGACGGTGGGCGATGGTCTGGTCACGCTGATCCCGTCGCTGCTGGTCTCGGTCGCGGGCGGCATCACGCTCACCCGCGCCAACTCGGCGGGCATGCTGGGCGGTGAGATACGGCAACAGCTATTGGCACGGCCGGCGACGCTCTATATCGCGAGCATGGTCTCGGGGGGGATGTGCCTCATTCCGGGACTGCCGAAGTTCGCGTTTCTCCTGGTGGCGACAGGACTGTTCGTCGGCGCGCGGCGGTTTTCGGCGCAGACGGCGACGGCTGCGCCCGTTGAACTGACCCCGGCCGAGAAGAAAAAAGCCGAGGCGGCGCAGGGCTCGGATCTCGCGGCTCTCTTGCGCCTTGAGGAGCTGACCCTGGAGATCGGCTTCCAGCTGATTCCGCTAGTGGACGAGAAGCAGGGCGGACAACTGCTCAGCAGGGTGCGCGCGCTGCGCCGGCACCTGTCGGCAGAGATGGGTTTTCTGGTGCCGCCGGTTCATATCTCGGACAATTTGCGCCTCAAGCCGCGCGAGTACCTCTTCTCGCTGCGCGGCATCGAGATTGGCCGCTGGCAAACCGAAGGGACGCAGTTATTGGCCGTGTCGGGAGACCCCGGCCGCCGGCCTCTGACGGGAAAGGAAACCAGAGAGCCAGCCTTCGGCGTGCCCGCAATCTGGATCGCACCGGTGCTTGAAGACCAGGCCATTGCCGCAGGGTATTCGGTGGTCGATCCGACCACCGTGATTACGACGCACCTGGGCGAGCTGATCCGGCAGCATGCCGGCGAACTGGTGGGTCGGGCCGAGATCAAGCGGCTGCTCGATGGGCTCAACGAAAGCCATCCCAAGCTTCTCGAAGAGCTGGTGCCGAAGCTGCTTTCGCTCGGTGAGGTGGCGCGCGTGCTTGAGCAGCTGCTCCGGGAGCGGGTCTCGATCCGTGACCTGGGAGCGATCCTCGAGGCACTCGTCGAGACCGCGCCCGCAAACAAGAGTATCGTCGCGTTGGTTGAAGCCGCCCGCCAGGCTCTGGGGCGCAGGCTGGTGCGGCCGCTGCTTGATGGAGACGGCCTGCTCCCGGTGCTCCTGCTCGATCCGGCCCTTGAGGAGGAGATCCTGGCGGCCACGGCGCCGGAGTTGAGCCAGCGGCTGCTGGCAGCCGGAGCGATTCCGGCCACGCCGTTGGTCCGGCGGTTGGCCGATTCTGTGAAGTCTCTTATCTCTTCAATCCCCTCCGCGGCTCCGCCCGTGCTTCTCTGTCCGAGTCCGTCCCGCTACTACGTCCGGCGCTGGCTTGAGCCGGTGCTTCCGCGGCTGGCGGTCGTTGCAGCGAGCGAAATTCCGCCCGAGATCCGGTTGCGGCCGGCGGGCACAGTGCGCTGACAAGCTTTTGAGACAGGAAACAGCAGTTGCTCCCGAAGCGAGTGGGTTCACAGGGGGAGTGTCGAATGGAAGCAGTGGTCACAGCCCGGCCGCAGAAGACGTCCGGGCATCGAATCTCGGGATATCCTCCCTCGGCCGAAGCCGGTCTCGCCCCGGCGCTCACCGCCGACGAGGAGCGGGTGCTGCTCGAGCACTTGCCCATCGTGCGGTTTCTGGCTCGGCGTATTCATGAACGGCTGCCGCAGCACGTCGACATCGAGGACCTGGTCTCGGCCGGTGTGGTGGGGCTGATGGACGCCTTCGCCAAGTTCGACCCCACCAAGAAGGTTCAGTTCCGGAGCTATGCACAGTTCCGCATCCGTGGCGCGATCCTGGACAGCCTGCGTACGCTCGACTGGAGCCCGCGCGAGCTCAGGCGCAAGGGCCGGGCCGTTGAAGAGGCCATCCGGGTGCTGACGGCGCGGCTGGGCCACGCGCCGGGCGAGAGCGAGATCGCGGCCGAGATGGGGCTTGGTCTCGACGATTACCAGCAACTGCTCGGCGACCTGAAGGGCCTGGAGATCGGCACGTTGCACCTTGAGCACAGCGAGGACTCGGGCGAGGAGGAGCTGGCCTACGTGCCCGGGCGGCCGGAAGAGGATCCGCTGTTCCGCTGCCTGAGGGGCGAGCTTGAGAACCGGCTGGCCGACGCCATCCAAAACCTGCCCGAGCGCGAGCGGTTGGTGATGACGCTCTACTACTACGAGGAGATGACCATGCGCGAGATCGGCCTGGCGCTGGGGGTGGTTGAGTCGCGGGTCTCGCAGGTGCACGCCTCGGCGGTTGCGCGCCTGAGGGCCGCGCTCCGCGATTTGGCGGCGCGCGGGGCCTTCGAGCGGTCAAGACGCAAGGCTGTCCGGCGAGCGAGCTGAAGCCGCCCAGGCAGCAAGGACCCGGCAAACGGTCTTGAAGCAAGGCGGGCAGAACAGAACTTGCAGAACAGAGCTTAATTGAAGGAAGAAGTCCTCGGGGAATCCGATGTTAAACGACAAGAGCCTGGCACAGAAGGAAATCGATGCACTCTTTGAAGCCGCGCGGGCGCACAGCCAAGTCGGCGGCCTTCCGGGTGAGCGTCCGCACGACAGAGGACCGGACCGGACACAGGACAGCACACGAGAGAAGGTGCGCGCCCTGCCCTTTAACTTTTCCTCCGCGGGGCAGATCTCGAACGAGCAGCTCAGGGCCATCAGCATGCTTAACGACCTGTTTGCCCGCAACCTGACGCATAACCTGGCCGCCTGGCTGCGCACTCGCTTCCATGTCAACCTGGTTTCGGCCGAACAGATCGCCTTCAACGATTTTCTACTGAGGATTCCCGAGATCTGCTACGTGGCTTCCGTGCGCCTGGAGCCGCTGGGTGCAGTCTCGGTGCTGCAGCTCGACCTTGGACTGGCCCCGCCGATCGTGGACCTCTTGCTTGGCGGCGAGGGCAGGGAGGGACCGCTGCGCGAGCTGACGGACATCGAGGAATCGATTCTCGCCAGCGTGGCCGAGATCATCTGCCGCGAATTGACCGTAGCCTGGCAGCCGGTGGGTCTGAACTTCATCTTTGAGCGCCGCCAGATGCAGACGCAGGTGGCCCGGACCATGGCTGTGACCGAAAAGACTCTCTGCCTGAGCTTCGAGATCCGTATGCCGCACAGCTCGGGGTTGCTGAATCTGGCCTTTCCGGCGGTCGTTGCCAATACCATATTGCGCCGGCTTACCGCCGACTGGGGCCGGCGACGCCGCCATGGCGACGAGGTCCGGGTGCGGATGATGGCTGCAGCGCGCCGTATCCGCTTCGGCGGATCGCTGCAACTGCCATCGGTCCGCGTGGCCGCCAGCGAACTTGAGAGCCTCGAGCCGGGGATGCTGCTGCGGCTCAATCTTGCAGCCAACGCTCTGCCGGTTCTGCGCGTGGGCGGACAGGCCTTGCACCGTGCCCGTGCCATCCGCCAGGGCCCACACCGAGCCGCCCGGCTGGAAGAACGGATCGTCGATAAGGCGGCGCCCCTCGAGCGACTTCTGGGGCGGGCAACCGAGGGTCTGGCGGTGGAAAGGCCCTCGCCCGATGGGCCAACCGCTCAAGCTCATCTTCACACCCATCACCAATCCGATCAACGATCTCATTCCGCGGAGGCCGGTCGATGAAGTTTCAGGATTTCTGGATTGAGGCCGCCAGAGGACTGTTCAGGCAGGCCGTGGCTGGCGCGCCCGAGCTCGCCGAACTGCCGGACAATGCAGCCCGGGCAGCTCGGCTGCTTGCAGACGGCGGTCCGGCGTACGCCGCCGCACTGGGTGGCGAACTGGCCGGCAGCTTTACCGTGTTGCTTGATCCGGCGCTCGTGCAAACGCCGCTGCTCGGCGAAGGCGTCGACCAGAAGGCGGCCTGGGGTGAACTGCTCCGCGAGATCGTGGGGGCCGCGGCCGGAGAACTCGCAGCTCAAACCGGCGCGAAGTGCCGGATCGAGCATTTTGCCGAGTTGGGCTCAAAAGAAGATTCCAATCCTGCGGCGGCGATAGAGGCGAGCGGGGTTTCACGGGCTTTCGAGCTTCGATCGGGCGGCCGTGTCTGGCAGGTGGCGGTCGTCGATGCAGTTGTGGATGCAGTTCTGGATGAGGTGCGGGCGCTGTCCGCGCGTTCCGGCTTGGGCGAAGGGGAAACTCCGCGGACGGCAACCGAGGCGCTTGGCGCTGAACGAGATACTAACCGGAATACTGCCCGGGAAGCCGGCCGCGACCCTGATCTGCGATTTAATCCGTCTCTTGATCAGAATCTTGATCGGACTCCTGGCCAAGAGCCCGCCCCGGGTTTCGATCTGTTGCTCGATGTTGAACTTGAGGCCTCGCTGCGTTTCGGCTCGAAAGAGATGTCTCTGGCCGAGATCCTCGAGCTTGGTCCCGGGGACATGGTCCAGTTGGACCGGCATGTGGCCGATCCTGTGGATCTGGTGGTGGGAGACAAAATCGTGGCCCGGGGCGAGGTGGTTCTGGTCAACGGCAATTTCGGGCTTCGCGTGACCGAAGTTGCAGCGCCGCGCAAGCGGCTGGAGAGCATACGATGCCTCTTTTGAACCGGCCCTTGAACCTGTCTTCAAACCTGTCCCGCCCGGCCGCCGAGCCGGAGATAGAAGTTGTGCATTCGACCAGCCCAATCATCCGTCAGAGCCCGAACATCTCCCCTCCCGCAAGCGTTTCCGGGCGCCGGGCGGGTTTTCTGCCTATCTGCGCGAATGCCAGCTGCGGGGCTGGCTGGCTGCGCCTGTGGAGGAGCCGGTCTACGCCAGTCTTCGAAAGCGGCTGGTCGTGCTCGGCTGAATGCACGCGCGCGCTCGTCGCGGCAGCGCTCCAGCGGGAGAGGGATGGCCGCGGCGCGGGCGCGCCCCGTGCTGCGGGGCTCGAGTCGCACCGGCACCGCATCCCGCTCGGTCTTGCGATGCTCGAGCAGGGCTGGATTACCTCCGAACAGCTGCGCCGGGCCTTGGCCGCACAGAAAGTAGCCGGCCAGGGCCGGTTGGGCGTATGGCTGCGCGGCCAGGGTGTGGATGAATCGCTGATCACGCGGGCTCTCGGGCTGCAGTGGAGCTGCCCGGTGCTGACGGTCGACCCCGTCGAGGTTCTCGGATTGACGGCCCTGATTCCCCGGCTTTTTGTCGACGCCTTTGGCGCCTTGCCGTTGCGCGTGGCCGCCGACCGGATTCTTTATCTCGGCTTTGAAGACCGGCTGGATCCGGGGCTGGCGCTGGCGCTGGAGCGTATCACAGGACTGCGCGTTGAAAGCGGTCTGGTGGACGAATCGCGATTCCGAATGGCGCATGGGCGGGCGCTCGATGGCGCCTACCCGTCGGCAGAGCTCGTGGAAGCGAGCTCGGAGATGGCTCTCGCTACCGTTTTTGCCCGCAGGATCGAGCGGACGCGGCCGGTGGACGCGCGGCTGGTGCGAGTCCACGATTGCCTGTGGCTGCGCATGTGGCTCAGGCCGCAGCCGGGCGCGGTGCCGGCGCTCGCGGAGGTAACTGACGTGATCGCCTCGCTCGGGCACTGAAGCTGCTGCGGGCAGGTGCCGGGTGGAAATGCAGCCAGCCTTGCGGCATGTTTTTATTCCCGTTTTCAAACCCGGCCTCATGCCCGTTTTCATGTTTGGACTGAGGCAGGCCGATATCAGGAACAAAGGGGAGCAGCAGGGATGCAACCGATTCGCGCGCTGATCGTTGATGACTCTTCGGTGATGCGGAAGATTGTGGAGCGGGCGCTGCGCCAGGCGGGGCTGGAGCTGGGTACCCTGCACGAGGCGGCGAACGGTATCGAAGGGCTGGAGCTGCTGAAGTCCGAAAAGGTGGACCTGATCGTCTCTGACATCAACATGCCATCGATGGACGGGCTCGAGTTTCTGCGCCGGCTTCGTGCCGAAAAACTTGCGGCTGGCGTGCCGGTGGTGATGATCACCACAGAATCGAGCGAGGAGCACGTGCGGCAGGCGATCCAGGCGGGCGCGCAGGGCTATATTCGCAAGCCGTTTACGGCCGAGCAGGTGAAGGAGCGAATTCTGCCGCTCGTGGGAGCTTTCTGAGCTGGATGGGCCGAGGAACGATGGATCAGGGCATGGACCTTAAACCATCAACTTTGAACCTCCGACCAGAAGCCGGGGTCCAGGAACTGTTTTCATCAAATCCGGCTGCGCGGCACGGATGCGGCATGATGAAAGGGCAATTGATCATGACGGTTTCGAAGGTTTCGCTGCGGGAGTCAGTGGCGAGGGTCGCTGACCCCAGGCAGCTCGATGTGAGCGTCCAGGAGGTCTTCGAAACCATGCTGGACTGGCCCTGCCGCCGCGGGCCGGTTCCATCGCAGGACGGTGGTTTGACGCCGTCAAAGTCGGTGACAGCGGTGG
Organism: Acidobacteriaceae bacterium; assembly: GCA_030050035.1. Classification (GTDB taxonomy): domain Bacteria; phylum Acidobacteriota; class Terriglobia; order Terriglobales; family Acidobacteriaceae; genus Telmatobacter. The sequence goes on from JASIJW010000468.1 coordinate 11,727, forward strand.
TCGGTTTTGGTGGGCTGCTTAGCGGCGCGTGCATTTTCCGGGTGAGCGCTACGGCGGCCTTGAAGATGGCGGCGCGGCTGACGGGTGCCGAGATTGCGGATGTCGATGCGACGGTGCAGGACGCGATCGGCGAGATCTGCAATATGCTGGCTGGCTCCTGGAAGAGCAGGTTCCCGGAGCTTGGGGTCCAATGCGGACTCTCGGTTCCCGCCGTCATAGCGGGCAGCGACTATAAGCTGCGCATCCAGTCGCCGAAGTTCGAACTGCGCCATGCTTACATTGCCGGCGACACCGGCTTTGAGGTAACCATCGTCTGCGACAGTCTGCAGTAGAGCGGAGTTAGCGGCGCTTGCGCGTGTTAGCGGAGTTAGATAGAAGCAAAGACCTGCGTTTTCTAACTTCGCTAATACCTCTAACTCCGCTGGCACCGCTCTTTCCTAATTTCCTCTAACCCTTACCGTCCTCCCTTGGTACAGCATCTGCAGGGTTCCTTATGCACGCACGAGGAGCTCCTTCGCATGGACAGTGGTTATTACGCGGCGATGGCCGGGCTCGTGGCGCGGACCCAGGCACTCGACACTGCGGCCTCGAATCTGGCCAACGCGCAGACTCCCGGCTATCGTGCCGAGCGCGAGTATTTTCGCTCGGTTCTGTTAGGACCGGATGGCACGGGCTCGCCACTGGACTCGCAGCTTGGCGAAACGGTGAACAGCTACGGCCTGCTCGGCGGTGATCGGCTGAGCATGGCGCAGGGATCGCTGCAGCAGACTGGCAATCCCCTCGATCTGGCCATCGTAGGGCAAGGCTTTTTTCTCGTCCAGACAGCGAACGGCCCGCGCTACACCCGCGACGGCAGCTTTCATCGCGCGCAGAACGGGCATCTGGTGACGGCCGCCGGCGAGCCGGTGCTCTCATCTGCTGGACAGCCCATCGCCATTCCTCCGGGCGAAGTGACGGTGGGCACCGACGGTTCGATCTCGGTAGCCGGGGGCGTCGCGGCCACGGTGGGGATCTTCGACTTTCCTCCGGGCACGCAGCTAACGCCGGAGGGAGCCAACCGCTACATCGCTCCGGCAGGCGTGAAGGCAACGCAGGCCAAAGGAGCCTCGGTCAAGCAGGGGGCCATTGAAGCAGCCAATCAGGATGTAGTGCGGGGTTCGCTCGATCTGGTGGTGATGCAGCGCGAGTTCGAGATGATGCAGCGGGCGCTGAGTGTCTTCCACAACGACTTCAACAAGTTTGCCACCGAGGACCTGCCGAAGGTGTAGGGACTAGGGACGAGGAAAGAACAGATCAGCTGATCACTGACTACTGAAAGGAAACCGAGATGATTCGAGCCTTATATACCGCGGCAAGCGGCATGAGCGCGCAGCAGTTGAACCTCGATACGATCGCTAACAACCTTGCCAACTCGTCGACGACGGGCTTCCGGCAGCTTCGGCTGCAGTTCCAAGACATGGTTTACCAGAACCTGGTGACGCCGGGCGCGGCCCAGAGCCAGAACACCGTGTCGGCCGGGTTGCAGATCGGCCTGGGAACGAAGTCGGCTGCCACCGAGGTGATCAACACCCAGGGCGCACTGAACGAGACCGACAACCCGATGGACCTAGCCATTCAGGGTTCGGGATTTTTTCAGGTGCAGCGGCCGGATGGAACGATTGCCTACACCCGGGCCGGCCAGTTCCAGCTCAATAACCAGGGAACGATGGTGACTACGGATGGCGATCCGCTGATCCCGACCATCACCATTCCGCCCAATGCTACCGCGGTGACGATTACCCAGTACGGGGTGGTGAACGCGACTCTTCCCGGCCAGCAGAACCCTACGCAGCTCGGGCAGATCCAGCTTGCAACCTTTCCCAACCCCGGTGGCCTGCAACTGATGGGGAGCAATCTCCTGCAGGCAACCCTCAATTCCGGCGACCCGGTGCTCGGCAACCCCGGCGGCACCGAGGGGTTGGGAACGCTGCAGCAGGGGTATCTGGAAAATTCAAACGTGGACGTGGTGACTGAGTTCGTGCAGATGGTGCTGGCCCAGCGGGCCTACGAGTCGAACTCCAAGGTGATCAAGGCCGCAGACGATATGTATTCGCAGGTCAATAACATGACGCACTGATTCTGAAGTGAAGATTTAACGGCTGAAAAGCGGCGAATCGGATGGGGATGCTGAGAAAAGCAATCGCGGCGGGGATAGTGGCGGCAGGCCTGGCTGCGGTGGCTGGCGCGTCTGCTGCAGTCCAATCGATTGCGCATCCGAATGTTGTCCGCGAGATTGGCGACCCGTCGACGGGTGATCGCTGGCTCCTCGAGCCGAATCCGGCTGAGCCTGGCGGTCCCGGACGTCTGGTGCGGGTTGCAGCAGGAGAGAACGTGCCGCAGCAGGCGGCCACTGATCAGGGCCGCAGCAAAAAGGCCTCGCCGCGCGTAATCCGTGCCGGCGACCGGGTGGTTGTGGAGGAGCATACGGCGGTGATGGACGCCGAGCTTGAGGGAGTTGCGCTGATCGGGGCGTGCGCTGGGGCGCGATTGCGGGTGCGGCTGAAGATTGGCGGCAAGGTGGTGAGCGCGGTGGCTCTGGGGCCGGGGCGCGTGGAGCTTGGCACGGAAACGGGAGGCTGGCGATGAAGCGATTCCTGGCTGGAGCTGTCGCGGCGGCATTGCTGCTGGCAATGGCGGGTCCGCTGGCGGCCAAAAAGCTGTTGCCGTCTCCTGTGGCCAAGGCTACGCCGCCGGAGACGGCGCTCAAGAGCTATATCGCGCGGGTGCGGGCGCAGCAGGCGGCCGAGGTGAGGACGCCGGGCTCGCTCTGGTCTCCTTCAGGACAGCTGGTGCGGCTGGGCACGGATGTGAAGGCATTTCGCATTCATGACGTGGTGATGATTGTGGTGAGCGAAAGCCTGACCGCTTCGACCGACGGGCAGGTAAAGAACTCGCGGGCTTCGAGCGCGAACTCCGGGCTGACGGCGCTGTTTGGCGCGCTCAAGGCAGGCAATAATCTGCAAAACCTGCTGGGGGCAAGCGCCTCGTCGGGGCTGACGGCGCAGGGGCAGAGCACGACGGACTCGAGCCTGACTACGACCTTCGGGGCCGAGGTGGTGGACGTGCTGCCCAACGGCATGCTGGTGGTGCAGGCCACGCGGCAGTTGACGTTTTCTCAGCAGACGCAGTTGATCGAGCTGCGCGGCCTGGTGCGGCCCGAGGACGTGAGCGCGCAGAACCAGGTGCAGTCGACGGCAATGACTGACCTCGAGCTTGAAGTAACGGGTAAAGGAATTGTGAATGACTCGACCTACCGGCAAAACCCGGTGGTGCGATGGTTGCAGAAGCTGCTGGTGTTCTGAAGACAGAGAGCAGAGGAGCAAGGTCACGAGAGGGCAAGAAGTCAGGGATCCGGGGTTAGGAGTATCGATGGAACAACGAACGAGACAGAAGCGGGAGAGCATTGGGACGGCTAGCCACTGCGCTGCCTGGCTTGTCTTGTGCCTCATGAGCTTGCCCATAGCGCTTTTTGCACAGGGTGCGGGACCGCAGACTGCTGCGGATGTGCCGGTCCAATCCCGGGTCAAGGATGTGGCGACCATTGAGGGCATCCGCGATAACCAGTTGGTGGGCTATGGGCTGGTAGTAGGGCTGCGCGGAACCGGCGACAGCCAGCAGACGGTCTTTCCGGCGCAGACGCTGATCTCGGCCCTCGAGCGGCTGGGTGTGACGGTGCCGCAGACGGGCGCGATGAGCGCGAGCAACATGCAGGTAAAGAACATGGCGGCGGTCTTTGTGGTGGCCACGCTGCCTGCCTTCAGCCGGCCGGGGTACAAGATGGACGTGACGGTCTCCTCGGCGGGCGATGCGCGCTCGCTCGAGGGTGGCATCCTGCTGATGACGCCGCTCTATGCGCCTGACGGGCAGATCTACGCGCAGGCGCAGGGCGCGCTTGTTCTGGGCGGGTATATGGCTACTGCGGCAGGCAATACGCGGCAGATGAACCATCCAACCACGGCGCGGATTCCGGGTGGGGCGCTGGTCGAGCGAGCCGTGCCCTTCGACCTGAAGCAGATGAAGACCGTGAGCGTGGTGCTGAACGACGCCGATTTCCACACGGCCGAGCGGATGGCGGCGGCGATCAATGCCGAATTGGGAACAGGCCGCGCGCGCGCAGTCGACAGCCGGCGAGTGGAGATTGCGGTGAAGGAAGGCGAAGATGTTGCCGCGCTCCTCGACCGGGTGGAAGAGACCGAGGTCGATGTCTATCCGCGGGCGCGCGTGGTGGTAAATGAGCGAACCGGAACTGTAGTGATCGGCGGAACGGTGCGCCTGCAGCCGGTCTCGATTCTGCATGGAGGACTGAGCGTAAACGTGGTCTCGCGAGTCGAGGTTTCGCAGCCTAACGTGCTTTCGACGGGAACCACACAGGTGGTGCAGCAGACTTCAGTGGAGGCGCAGGACAAGCCGGTGAACCGAATCGAGCTGAAGGAGGGGGCCACGGTCGAGGATCTTGTGGAAGCACTGCAGCAGACCGGCGCGGGGGCCAGGGACGTAATCTCGATTCTGCAGGCGATGAAAGAGGCTGGGGCGCTTGAGGCGGATCTGATTGTGCTGTGAAGGCGGGGAACTGGAGCAAGGGAACGGCGAACAAGAAGGCCGAGTATTTGGGAACAGGAGATAGAGGCGGCGATGGCATTTGGAATGCACGCGGCGGCGGTGAACACAGAGCGGATTGCGCAGCAAGCGGCTGGGCAGACAGAGGGTACGCCTTCGCCAAAGCTGGTGCGGGCGGCGCATGAGTTCGAGGGCATGATGATGAAGGAGCTGCTCAAGCCGATGACGGCCGGCAACGGGCTGACGGGCGATGATGAGGACGGGGATGATTCCGGCTCGGGCAGCGCACTGGGGGAGTTTGCCGGCGAGGCTCTGGGCCAGGGACTTAGCCAACAGGGGGGATTCGGGATCGCGGACCGCATCGTGGCGCAGCTCTCCCATTCCGGTAACGCGCTCAAAAACGGAAAGGTAACCGGAAAAATGCACAGCAATACCGTAATGGGAGCGGCTGAATGACTAGAGTGATTAGCAGCGTGGCCGATAACCGGGCAAGGGAGACAGGTGTATGGAGATACGGAGCGGGTTTGAGGGGCTGACATCGCTGCTGGGGGTCAATTCGCCCGCGCCGGCGGCAACTGGGAACACGGGAGGCGCCGGGACGATGAATGGGCCGCTGGGTGCCGATCGTGCGACCTTGAGCTCTGCGGCCAGCGGAATGGCGCAGTCGGCAGGCGACGATGGCGTGCGGATGGACAAGGTCGCGTCGGTGCAGGCTGCGCTGGCCAATGGAAGCTATAACGTGCCGGCGTCGGCTGTGGCCACAAAGCTGGTGAACTCGATGCTGGGGGCTTGAACCCCGGCAATCAGTTCGGACCCAGGATCGGAAGGAAGATTCGTTGACGGTAGGTGAAGGAATGCGGGCAGTGCGGCTGGCGCAGCCGGTGCGCCCGACGCTGAAGGCGCTGGTTGGCGAGGCATCGCAGGCGCTGGCTCTCATGGATCAACCACTCCTCGAGGAGTTAGCCGTTGCTTGCCAGGCACTCAACCGCTATGCGGAGCCGGGATTTCTGCAGTCTCTTACAGTTGAAGAACGATCGCGACTGGCCGAAGAGGCGCGGCAGGCATTGGGCGAGATGGCCGTTTTTGCGCGCGTGCTCGAGGCGACGCGAGCCAACCTGAAAGTAATGCACCGGCTGCGG
>JASIJW010000057.1:0-3255 GCA_030050035.1 Acidobacteriaceae bacterium
TCGCGTGCTGGGCCTCGAGCTCGGCGCCGACGACTACATCACCAAGCCGTTTTCCACGCGTGAGCTGGTGGCGCGTGTTAAAGCCGTGTTGCGGCGGTTCGAACGGCCGGATTCTCCCTCAATCGTCAGCTTTGAAGACGTGATTATCGACGCCGGCGCGATGCAGTTGAAGGTGCGTGGAGAGCTGACCACCACAACCGCGACCGAGTTTCGGCTGCTCGACTACCTGGCACGGCATCCGGGGCGCGTGTTCAGCCGCGACCACCTGCTCGATGCCGTCTGGGGCGATGCCCGCTTTGTGACTCCCCGTTCGGTCGATGTCTATGTGCGCCGCATCCGTGAGAAAATCGAGCTGGACCCGGAAAATCCGCGCTATTTGAAGACGGTGCGGGGCGCCGGATACCGATTTGAAATGCCCAGGAACGGCTTCTAAGGCGTCTTCGGTTCATACGTCGACCAGCCAGCGGCATGACCCCAGGTAGCTCTTTCTTCAGGAAAGAGCCACGCAGCCGCGTCAACCCTGTAAGCAGTTGAACCGAAAACGCTGGTGCGGGCTTTATGACCCACAAGGTCTTTTCCAGGCTGCTTGGCCTGTTCGTTCTGCTTCTTCTGTTCCACACCTTAGTGATGGTGGTGGTGTTCCATCGTTTTGCGGAGCACGCCGCTGCCGACTCGCTGAGCGTGCTGGTCAGGCATGCAACGTGGTCGGGGCTGATCGCGCTGGTGATCGCGCTGCCGCTGGCGGCGATTGTAGCCGGCCGCATTTCAGCGCGGCTGGCGCGGGTGGTGACATTCGCGCGCCGCATTGCAGGCGGCGAGCTGAGCGCGCGGCTTGACAACACGGAAGGCGAGGACGAGTTTTCCGCAATGGAGTCCGCTCTGAACCGGACGGCGGAGCGGCTGGACACCGATTTTGCGGAACTTGAAAGCGGCCGTCAGGAACTGGCCGCCATGCTCGACGGCATGCAGGAGGCGGTGGTTGCTGTTACATCCGACGGCCAGGTGCGGTGGTCGAATGCGGTGATGCAGCGGATTGCCGGCACACAGATTCGCGCCGGCCGGCCGCTGGTCCACTCGGCGCGCGATCCGGAATTTCTGGCCTGCGTGCGCGGGGCTCTGGAACGGCGAGAGCTTTGCCTCGGCCGGGCATCGTCGCTGGCGCCGGGCCGAGTGTTTGAGGTGAATGCGGCGCCGCTGCCCTCGGGCGGCGCGCTGGTCGTTTTGCATGACGTGACCGGCATTGAGGCGGCGCAGAAGACGCGGCGCGACTTTGTGGCCAACGTGAGCCACGAGCTGCGCACACCGCTCACTTCCATTCAAGGCTACGTTGAGACGCTGATTGAGGATCCGAATCCCAGTCCGGAGATGACGCGGGAGTTCCTCGGCATCATCCTGAAGAATGCGGCGCGCATGAGCCGGCTGACGGAGGATTTGCTGGCTCTGGCCAGCGTGGAAAGCCCTGATTACAAGCTCTCGCTGAAGCCGACGCGGGCCAGCGCGCTGGTACAGGACGCGATCCAATTGCTGGGCGGGATTGTGGTGGATTCCGGCGTGAAGCTGCAAACGGGTGGCGCGCCCAACGATCTGGTCATGGCCGATCCTGACGCCATGAACCAGGTCTTCGGCAATCTGATCGAGAACTCGCTGAAATACGCAAAAGAAGGCAAGCGCATCCGCATTGGCGCGCAGCCGCTTGCTTCCGAAGTGCAGTTTACGATTCAGGACTTTGGCCCCGGCATCGCATCCGAGCACCTGGAGCGCATCTTCGAGCGATTCTACAGAGTGGACAAGGCGCGCTCGCGCGAGTCCGGCGGAACGGGGCTGGGCCTTGCTATTGTGAAGCACATCGTGCAGGCCCACGGCGGGCGCATCTGGGCCGAAAGCGAGCTTGGCTCAGGCGCTTCGTTTCATTTCACGCTGCCGCTTGCGCAGTCCGCGCCGCTGGCTGTCTCCGCGTCCGCAGAGCGACCCGCGTCATAACGCGCGAATACACCAGATAGGTGCCCTGCGGCGTGGAAAACCGTGAATGGCCGAGACGGGTAGACTGGTTGCGTTGTACCGCTTCACTTCAGACATGTGCGCGCTTCTTCTCCCTGTGAGAATGGGCGCCTCCATCAAGGGTTCGGGAAAAACAAGGGTTCGGGAAAAAACAGTGAGGAAAATGCGATTGAAGCCAATCCATTGCGCTGCTGTTGCCTGCATTGTGTACCTTGCCGCCTGCGCCGGGGCGCAGCAGCCAACCGCTACTGCGAATTCGGCAAACTCAGTTGCGCAGCGCCCGCCGGCTGTTCCGCTCATTGCGCATGATCCGTACTTTAGTGTCTGGTCGATGGCCGACCGGCTGACCGACGAAGACACGAAGCACTGGACAGGCGCGCGCCAGCCGATTGTGGGCCTGGCGCGGATCGACGGCAAGACGTGGCGCTTTATGGGTGCGAAGCCGCGCTCCCTGCGGGACGAAGAACTGCCGGCGATGCAGCAGACTTCGCTTGCGGTAACGCCGACGCGAACCATCTATAGCTTCGAGGCGAGCGGCGTTATGCTGACGGTGACGTTCTTTACGCCGGCGTTTCCGAAAGATCTCGACGCGCTTTCGCGGCCGGTCACCTACCTGAGCTTTACTGCTACGGGGCAGGGAAGCCACGATGTGACGCTGCTTGTCGATGTCGATCCGGTGATTGCGGTGAATACGCCGGATGAGGCGGTGACGTGGGGCCGGCTGCGCGCGCCGGGGCTTACGGTGCTCAATACGGGTTCAGCCGAACAGCGCGTGCTCAACCGGCCCGGAGACGACCTGCGCATCGACTGGGGTTACTTCCACCTGGCGACGCCGGATGGCGCGGATGCGGAAACGGCGCTGTCAAGCGATGCGCTGGGCTCGTTTGTTGCAAACGGGACCCTGCCGGAGGCTGACGATGCCGATATGCCGCGCATGCCGCGCGACCACGCGGCGCATCTGGCCGTGGCGCTGCCGCTGGGACGGGTTTCGTCTGCGCCCATTCATCGTCACATTTTGCTGGCTTACACGGAGACGTACTCGATCGAGTACCTGGGCCGCAAGCTGCGGCCTTACTGGCAACGCAACGGGCTCACGATTTCCGAGATGCTGGCGCAGGCCGAGTCGCAGTACGTGGCACTCGAGCAGCACGCGGAGGAGTTCGACCGCGAGCTGACGGCCGACCTGACCAAGGCCGGCGGACCGGGGTATGCGCATCTCGCGATTCTAGCCTATCGGCAGACGCTCGCTGCGCACGG
>JASIJW010000469.1:0-4761 GCA_030050035.1 Acidobacteriaceae bacterium
GTTCTGGCGCATGATGCGGACGGCCTGGCGGGCGAGACCGATGGAGGCGGGGATGGCAGCGGGGCGGGCGCGCAGGAGCAGCACGTCGCCGGCCTCCTGGGCGAGATCGGCGCCGCTGCCCATGGCGATGCCGGCGTCGGCCTGGGCGAGCGCGGCAGCGTCATTGATGCCGTCGCCGACCATGGCCACGCGCAGGCCCGATTGCTGCAAGGCGCGGATGCGGGCCAGCTTGCCGGCTGGGTCGAGGCCCGCTTCGACTTCGTCTATCCCGGCCTGATGGGCGATGGGTTCGGCAGCGGCGGGCGAGTCGCCGGTGAGCATGAGGACGCGCAGGCCCCTACCGGGCGAGTCGTGACTCCGCGAGCCTTTACTCCGCAAATCTTTACTCCGCGAATTTTGGCGGCGCAGCGCGGCGACGGCCTCGGCAGCATCGGGGCGCAGGGCGTCGCGGGCGTCGAAGTAGCCGGCGACGGCGTTGTCGATGGCCATCCATAGGCGCGTTACGCCGGGCTCAGGCGGGGCGATTCCCTGAGGCAGAGGGATGAAGAACTCCTGGAAAAGAGCTTCGTTGCCGAGCAGGCAGTCGTGGTTCTCGACGCGCGCGCTTAGGCCGCGGCCGGGCAGGACCTGCACGGCTTCAGCCGGAGGCCAGGTAATGCCGTGCTCGAGAGAAAATTCGATGATTGCGTGCGCGAGCGGGTGGTTGGAGCGCTCTTCGGCTGCGGCGGCGAGGCGGAGAAGATCGCGCTCTCGCGACGAGACTGTTTCGAGGCCAGAGATCTGCGCTGGCGGCATGGATGCCACCAGTACAGCAGGTCTCTCGCCCCAAGGACCAGAATCCTTCGTTGGGGACCCCGGTTCGGAGACCGGCGCTACGGCCTGAGGAAGAACGTGCACGGCTTCGAGCACAGGGCGGCCGAGCGTGATGGTTCCGGTTTTGTCGAGGACGACGGCATCGAGAGCGGCCAGCCGCTCCAAGGCTTCGCCGCCCTTGAAGAGCACGCCCAACTGCGCGCCGCGGCCTACGGCTACGGTGAGCGCAGCAGGAACGGCGAGGCCCATGGCGCACGGGCATGCGATGACGAGCACGGCGACGGTGTTGGCGAGCGCGAGCTCGACGGAGTGCGCGGCGGCGAGCCAGCCGATGAAGGTGACGACGGCGAGGCCGAGCACGACGGGCACGAAGATGGCGCTGGCTCGGTCGGCCAGGCGCTCCATGGGCGCGCGCGAGCCCTGCGCCTGCTCGACCATGCGGGTGATCTGGGCGAGGACCGTGGCTTCGCCGAGCGACTCGGCGCGGCAGAGAACGGCGCCGTCGTAGTTGAGCGAGCCGGCAAGCACGCAGCCGCCTGGCTCGCGCGCGAGCGGCGTGGACTCGCCGGTGAGCATGGACTCGTCGACGGTGGTTCGGCCTTCGAGGATGGTTGCGTCTACGGGAAAGCGCTCGCCGGGCAAGACGAGCACGCTGTCGCCTGGCTCGATCTCTTCGAGCGGCACGACGGCCTGGACGCCATCAACGACGCGGCGCGCTGTGGCCGGCCGGAGCCGGGTGAGCGAATCGAGGGCGCTGAGGGCGCGGCGCTTGGCGCGGGCCTCAAGGCTTTTGCCGAGCAGCAGGAAACCGAGGATGAGCAGCACCGCGTCGAAATACACCTGCCGGCCGGGTGCGGGCAGCACAGTGGCGTAGATGGACCATGCGAAGGCGATGCCGGTGCCAAGGCTCACCAGGGTGTTCATGTTGGTGGCGCCGTGGCGCAGGGCGCGGATGGCGCCGAGATAGATGCCGCGGCCAGCCCAGACGATGATCGCCCAGGTGACGATGAGCAGGATCCAACGCAGCAGGCTGGGCGGCGGCGAGTAAAGCCAGGGCAGATATTGCATGAGTTGCCGGTCGAGATTGCCCCACTGGGCGTCGAGCGGCATGGATACGAGCATTGCGGCAAAGCCGGCGATGAGCGTGACCCAGGCTTTGACCGTGGCGCTCCTTTCTGCGTTTCGACCGGTTGGTTCGGCATGAGGACCGGCGGCAGCGTCGCCCGTGCGCGGAAGAACTGCATCGTAGCCGGCGCTGCGGATTGCCTGGACGAGTTGCTCGGGCGCAGCCCGACGGGGGTCAAAGATCACGCTCGCCCGGTGGGCGATCAGATCAACACGCACGCTCTCGACGCCGGCCGTGGCACGCAGAGCTTCTTCCACATGATGCTGGCACGAGGCGCAGGTCATCCCCAGGACGGGCAGCGTTACCGATTCTGTCGCCGGCGCAGGCACGTTACTGATCCAGAGTTGCTGTGTAGCCGGCCCGGGAGACGGCGGCGATGGCCGAGTCGACGGGCGCTGGATCCGCGTCTGCTCGGAGGCGCGCCGCGCCAACCCGGACCTCCTCGACAGTGAAACCGGGCGTGGAGGCTAGCGCCTGGCTCACGCGGCGCACGCAGGCGCCGCAGTGCATTCCTTCGATTCTCAACGTGAATTCCGACATAATCCTCCACCTGCAAGTGATGATAAAGGCAGGGCTGGGGATTCTGCAGGTTGGTGGGTCAGTTTGAAGACGCATTTCTTCAGGGGCTGGAACCCGCTCCATTTTTGGGGTGTTTCACATAGGGCCGGAGTCCGTACCCTTCAAAGACCGCAAGGGCAAGACCGCAAAGGAGAATGGGATGCAGCGAGAGTTTCCGTCGGCGCCGCTGGTGGGGGTGGGCGCGGTCGTGGTGCATGAAGGGCGCGTGCTGCTGGTGCGGCGCGGGCATGCCCCGCTCAAGGGCCATTGGACGCTGCCCGGCGGCGTTCTCGAACTGGGTGAATCGCTTTTCGGGGGCGTGATGCGCGAGGTGCGCGAAGAAACCGGATTGGTGGTCGAACCAGTTGAATTGATCGAACTGCTCGACCGTATCCATAAAGTTGAGGATCGCATCCAATTTCATTACGTGATCGCGGACTACCTTTGCCGCGTGAGCGGCGGCGCCTTACAGGCGGCCTCAGACGCTGACGCGGTTCGGTGGGTAGAGCGATCGGAGTGGAATCATGGCGCCCTTGCGCCAAACTCGGTACTCGACCCGATTGTCGCGCCGGAGATCGTTCCGGTCCTCGACGAAGTAACCGTGCGGGTAATCGAGAAGGGCTGGCAGAGGGCTCGGGTGCTGTGGCCCAAGATGCCGGAGGGACAATGAGATTGTTGCGAGGGTTTCTTTGGAGCGCAGGAGCGGTGGCGCTGCTGATTGGAATCGCTTTTTGGACGCGCCCTTTGGATTTTTTCGATGATTTTACGTATTTGCAGGAGGCGGTTTCAGGTGTTCAGAACCACTGGGCGTGGGTGGATGGGCACCGCATGCATTACGAAACCGAAGGGCCGGCAAACGGAGCGCCGATTGTGCTCGTCCACGGACTGGGCGGACGGGCGGAAGATTGGCGGGCGCTGGCTCCTTACTTTGCGCGGGCCGGCTATCACGTATATATGCCGGACCTGATCGGTTACGGACGAAGCGAGCAGCCGCTCAACTTCTCTTATTCCATTCACGATGAAGCGGCGCTGGTGATTGGGTTTCTGAATACGGTTGGGATCAAGCGAGTCGACCTGGGCGGATGGTCGATGGGCGGATGGATTGTGCAGGTGGCTGCATATGACCAACCCGAGCGGATCAAACACCTGATGCTGTACGACTCGGCGGGATTGTATGAGATGCCGGCGTGGGACACGCGGCTATTCACGCCGACGACGCCAGCGCAATTAAGCGAGCTGAATGCACTGCTAATGCCGCACCCGCCGCGCATTCCGAGCTTTGTGGCTGCCGATATTCTGCGCGTGTCAAAAGAGAGCGGCTGGGTGGTGCAGCGGGCCATGGCGCAGATGCTCTCCGGCGTGGACGTGACCGACAACATGCTGCCGCATCTGCAAATGCCGATGCTGATCGCCTGGGGCGCGGAGGATCGCATCATTCCGCTGCATCAGGGAGAAAAGATTCACAAGCTGGCGCCGCAGTCGGAGCTGGACGTGTTCAATGGCTGCGGGCACCTTGCGCCGCTGCAATGCAGCAGCGCGATGGGCCCGAAGGTGGTGCGTTTCCTCGAAGAGACGCCGGTCAGCCCGATGCAGCCTCCGCTGAACAACGCGGCGGCAAAGCCCAATCCGACTAAGCCGATGGTGCGCGCCGAGACGGCCACACTCGTTCCCACGGCCGCGGGAACGGGCGGAAATGCGGCGCGGAATTGATTTAACGGTTCGATGGTCCAGAACAGGTCGGGCCAGGGCGGGCGCTTTGCGCCCGCCTTTTTTATGAGCGGATGGTTGTTATGAAGAAGCTTGAAGGAACGGCTGGAGCCCGTACCTTCAATGTGCTAGCTCGCCGACTTACTAACCTGCTGGCCGTTGGCGATCACGCTCTTGTGATGGCGGACGTCGGCGCCCTGCACCCAGAAGATGACGTCTTCTGCGATGTTGGTGGCGTGATCGGCAACGCGCTCCAGGCTGCGGCAGATCATGAGCGCATTCAGCGCCTGCGGGGCCAGGTGGCTCTGCTCCTCCATCACCTTGGTCAGCGACCTGTAGGCCGCGCGGTTCATGGTGTCAACGCCGTCGTCGAGCGTGAGCACGTGGCGGGCCAACTCGGCGTCGGCTTCGATGAAGGCCTGCAGGCTTTTGCGCACCATGTCAGTGGCCAGCGCGGCCATGCGCGGAATATCGACGGGAAGCTCGGCTGCGGCCATCTGCTCCATGTGGCGGACGCGGTCGCTGATGCTCTTGGCGGCGTCGCCCACGCGCTCGAG
>JASIJW010000470.1:0-5039 GCA_030050035.1 Acidobacteriaceae bacterium
ACGATCGTGCAGATCACGCCGAGCGGGACGGTTAGTCTCTTCGCTCAGCTCGATCCCGCGGCAGTGTCGTGTCCGGGCGGCGTGGGACTGACAACGGCGCTGGTGGCTCTGCGCAGCGGATTCGTTGTCGTTGGCAGTCTGCCCACCACAGACGGCACGTCGGCCACGGCGCAAGCCGGATGCCTCATTGTCCTCGACAGCTGGGGTCGCGTCGTGGAGACACTCGATGGTCATGGCATCAATGGCCCCTGGGATATGACCGCGGTCGAGGGCGGAAACCTGGCAATTCTCTTTGTTACCAACGTTCTTAATGAGACGGTGGCCGCCAATGGTTCGGTGGTTCATCGTGGAACCGTCCTGCGTCTGCTGCTGGCTTTGCCTCCGGGCGGCGTTCCTCAGTTGCTAAACAGCTCGGTCATTGCCGACGGGTTTGCGGAACGTACTGATCCGGTAGCGCTGGTCATCGGCCCAACTGGCGTTGCCTTCGATGAAGCTTCCGGAATCCTGTACGTAGCCGACACTCTAAACAACCGCATTGCGTCGGTTCCGGACGCGTTGTTCCGGTTCTTTCCGTCGGATCAGGGCTTCACCATTTCTTCCGGCGGAGATCTGAACGGACCGCTCGGTCTTGCCATCACGCCGGATCGCCAGCTGATCGCGGCCAATGGCGGAGACGGCAATCTGGTGCAGGTGAACCCGTTCACCGGCCAACAGGTCGGCGAGAAGCTGGTGAACAACTCCGGCAACCCTCCGGGAGCCGAGGCTCTGTTCGGACTGATTGCGACGAACGACGGCGTCTATTTCGTCGACGACAACACGAATACGTTTAACCTCCTGAACTAACCCATCGGGGAGCCGACGACTCGCTTCGGCGACACCGACTCCCTGCCCAACAACGAATCCAAACCACCAGACAAAGGGACTAAAGAATGTTAAAGGTTATCCGCCTGCCGCTCCGTGTTTTCTCGTTTGTCCTTCTCTCTTACCCGGTTTTATGCCAGGATCCAGCACGCGTGATTGAAGTGCATGCCCATCGATACGCCTTTGAGCCTTCGAGCATTACCGTACAGCGGGGAGAAACGGTTCGGTTGCGGCTCATCGCCGACGATGTGCCGCACAGCCTGCTAATCGAGGCGCTGGGGATCAATGAAACCGCGTCGAAATCGCATCCTGGAGACATGGTCTTTACGGCTACCAAGACCGGCGACTTTCAAGGCCGTTGCGGGCGATTCTGCGGCAGCGGTCACGGCAAGATGCTCTTTATCGTGCACGTTACGGGAGACTGACCTGCCGCGTCGGTCGCCAAAAGGAGGCCACGATGGCATTTTGTCTGGCCGCGCGGATGTCACCGGTTTGTCACTTAGGATGTCACCGGTTTGTCACTTACTTGTCAAATAGCTTATTAATCTGTCCGTTCTTCGCAAAATTAGGCGAAAATCATCACACAATCTAAGATGATTGGCGGACAGGTGTGGGATGAATTCGATCCTTGTCATCGAAGACGATGTGAATATTCAGCGCGTACTTGAGCGGCTGTTCTCTGCTGAACACTACGATGTGAAGAAGACCTCGGAAGGGAAACAGGGCTGGGAGGCATTCGCCAGTTCATCCCCGGACGCGGTGATTCTCGATCTGATGCTGCCGGGCATGTCCGGTCGTGAGCTGTGCCGTTCGATCAAAGAATCCTCTCCCGAGACCCCCGTCGTGGTTCTCAGCGCGATCAGCGACGTGGCGGATAAGGTCCTGCTGCTCGAACTGGGCGCCGACGACTACGTCACTAAACCCTTCAGCCCGCGGGAGCTGCTGGCCCGCGTCCAGGCGGCGATTCGCAGGGCTCGCCGTATCCGCGTGCGGCCCACCGCGGCCTTCGGCGACGTGCAGGTGGATTTCGCGCGGATGCAGGCGACCCGGAAGGGCGCACCCGTTGTGCTCACGGCGCACGAATTCAAACTGCTGCGTTTCTTCATTGAGAACGCCGAGCGAGTGCTGACGCGCGACGAGCTGCTGAACGAAGTATGGGGATACAATTCGTACCCATCCACGCGCACGGTGGACAATCAAATCCTGAAACTGCGGCAAAAGCTCGAACTGAATCCTGCTGACCCGGTGCACTTTTGTACGGTGCATGGCGCGGGATACCGTTTTGTGCCGGCGCCGCAGCGGTAAGCGGTGCACCGAAGGAGGCCGAGATTCGTGGCTCTGCGCATGCGAACCACGCTGCTCCTTTGCCTCTTGTCCGTGTCCTTTGGCGTGGGATCGGCCAGCCTGATCATTGTCCACAGCATTATCCGCAAACAAATTCGCAGCGACATCTCCGCGGATCTCGAGCGCTCCATCGCGACATTCCGTAACCTCCAATCGCAGCAGCAGCAGACGCTGCAACACGAAGCATCTCTGCTGGCAGCTCTTCCAGTTCTGAAATCGCTGATGACCACCACCGACACGCGTACCATCCGCGACGGAGCGGCCGGGTTCTCGGCGCTGAGCGGCGGCGACCTGTTCGCGCTCGCCGGCACAGACGGGCAGGCCATTGCAGTGTTCGCCAGCGGCAACGGCTCCGTCGCGGGAGAGCGCCAGTCGCCCATTCCGCCATCGATTTTCTTTCAGGAGCAGCCACATTATCTCGTCTACGAGGGCGCTCTTTATGCGGTGGCTGCGCATCCACTGTATTTTGGGTCAGAAGGCACCGGAACCGAACTTGGATATGTTCTGCTCGGGTATGCGGTCAACAACCGCGTCGCACAGGAAGTCGGCCAGGATGCCGCAGCCGAGGTGGCGTTCTCGGCTGCGGGCACGATTCAGGCCACAACCCTGCGGGAGGCGGGTCGTGCGGCATTGGCTCAGCAGATTCCCTCGCTGCTGAGGACCAGCAACAGCGGACAGGATGTCTGGTTGGGAGGAGAGCATTTTGTCGGCGCGGCGACGCGGCTGGCAGGAGCGGCAGACCCCGGCGTCGAGCTCGTCGTTCTCAAGTCCTGGGACCAGGCGAGCAGTTATCTTACACGCCTGAATCGGCTGTTACTGGCCTGGGGCGTGGTGCTGCTTGCTGTAAGCACGCTACTGGCCGTGTTGCTTTCCGCCACAATCACAAGGCCGCTGGACCGGCTGGTGGCGGGCACGCGCGCGCTCGGCTCCGGCAATTTCGATTACCACCTTCGCCGGGCGGGCGTGCGGGAAGTCCGCGAGCTTGGCGACGCCTTCGATCTGATGCGGCGACGGCTGCGGGATCTCCGCGAAGAATTGCTAGCAGCGGAACGGCTGGCGACCATTGGGCGGATGGCGAATTCCATCTCGCATGACCTGCGGCACTATCTCTCCGCGGTGTACGCTAACGCCGAGTTTCTCGGCTACGACTCTGCCGGCCCGCAGGAACGTATGGAACTGCTGGCCGAAATCCGAGAGGGCGTGCGCGGCATGACCGACCTGATCGAATCTTTGCTGCTCTTCAGCCGCACGGGGAAATCGCTGCAGTTGGGGTGGGAGTCGCTCGCATCCGTGGTGGATCGGTCGCTCGCACTGGTGCGAGCGCATCCGGATGCGCGCAACGTGGAGTTCGTCGTGGAGCCGATGCCGCAGACCGACATATTGGTGGACACGCTCAAGGTCGAACGCGCGCTGAGCAATCTCATCCTGAATGGTTGCCAGGCGGCGCGTCAGAGAGCCGGAAAGCCGCAGGTGCGCCTCTCCTGCACAGTGGATGCCGTTTGCATCTCTCTGCGCGTCACGGACAACGGTCCGGGCGTGCCAGAGGCGGTCCGCGCCACACTGTTTCAGCCGTTCGTCAGCCAGGGAAAACCCAGCGGGATGGGGCTAGGATTGGCGCTCGCGCAGAAGATCGCGCAAGAACATAACGGAAACGTGAGACTTGAGGACTCGCGGCTGGGACTAACCGTCTTCACGATGACGCTCGCAAAAGAGCGGCCTGGAGCTTTGGCTGCTGTCGAGGAAGCAGCAGCTCATCTTCCCGCCCGTATCGAGTGAGTCTTCAGTAGCCGCAACAGGTGGCTGCAATATCTGAAGGGAGAAAACACAATGAGGTGCATAGCCGAGCGAATACTCCACATAGCCTTGATGGCTCTCGCTCTCGCCGCGGCGACGGCGCCTCTCGGGGCGCAGCAGAAGACCGATGCGGAAGGGACGGCGGCAGGCATCGCGGAACTTGAGAGACACATTGATCAGATGAGTGCCCAGATCGAGAGTATGCGCCAGGAGCTTATCGATTCGCGCAACGAGATGCAGGCGATGCATGCGGAGGTTTCGGAGCTTCGCCGGGAGCTGGCTGAAAACAATGCCGGCAATGCGGACGCAGCAGTCTCGGCGCTGCGAGCGGGCGTCGAGCAGTTGCAGGAAACCTCAGACGTCCTGCAGGCCGAGGTAAAACAACACGACCAGACAAAAGTGGAGACCGTGTCGAAATTCCCGGTGCGCATTTCCGGATCGGTGCTGTTCACCGCCCTCTCCAACAGCGGCACTACGGACAACATCGATGTCCCGATCGTCGCGTTGCCACCGCAGCCGAATACACCTCAGGGAAGCTTAAGCGCGACGGCGCGCCAAACGATTCTTGCGCTGGATGCAACCGGCCCGCATTTCGGGAGCGCCAGTTCTTCGGCAGCGCTGAGCGTTGATTTCTTCGGCGAGATTCCGGACGCCAGTACCTCAACAGCGGCCGGTCTGCTGCGGCTGCGCACCGCGCACGCCACCCTGGCATGGCCGAATCGTGCGCTGACCGTGGCCTTCGATCGGCCGATTTTGAGTCCGCGTGAGCCCACTTCCTGGATTACGGTTGGTGAACCGGCATTGGCATGGTCCGGGAATTTGTGGAACTGGGCACCACAGCTGGAGTTCAGCCAGTATCTATCGAGGGGATGGACGGGAAAGCTGGCGCTCATCGATCCGCCGACCCCCGGAAACTTCGGATCAACCAACGAGCGCACGCCCGATCCCGCCGAGAAAAGCCGCCAGCCCGGGTATGAAGCGCATTTGGGGAATGCGATCGAAATGCGCGGACGCACTATCGAATGGGGCACCGGCGGCTA
>JASIJW010000471.1:0-11880 GCA_030050035.1 Acidobacteriaceae bacterium
CTTGACATTCCCGCTATGAGACAATTCGCCCTCGCGAGTTCGACATTCCGGAACCTATGCAGCAGTTTGAGAACACCAGCATGTCTTCGATCTAACTGCCCGCAATCCGGATAGGCCACCGCATGACTCAGCTTGCAGCAAGTGGATTGGAGAAGAGTTGAAGCTTACGATCGCGCAGAACGATTCCGCTCCATCCAGATGCTTGGAAGAGGTACCACCTAAGTGACCAATCAAATCCACTCTTGTTACCTTATCTTCTTGGCGTGCACCGCAGCCTTGGGAGGCCTCCTTTTTGGATTCGACATCGCCATTATCACCGGCGCAGGTCCATTCATCTGCCACGCGTTTGCATTAGGCGCCTCTCTTGAGAGCCCCCTTTTCTTGAGCTGGAATGCTGGCCTGCCCGATGTTTTGTGCCAGCGAAGAGTTAGTTTAGCGCAGGTATCGCTGAGTTCAGATAGCCGTCGTCGGCGGGCGTGGAAAAGTGGGAAGCGTTTGGTGCTTTCCAGTTTTCCATGCCCTGGAGATGCTTCGGTCTGCCATGCTTCTGGCGCGGGCGGTTTGTAGCCCAGCGACGAGTGTGGCCTGATGGTGTTGTAGTAGATGCGCCAGCATCCAGCCAGCACGCGCAGTTCCTTGATCGAGTAAAAGATTTCGCCCTTCAGGAAATCATCCCTCAGCTTGCTGTTGAACGATTCGCAGTAGCCGGTCTCCCACGGGGAGCCGGGTTCGATGTAAAGCGTATTGGCGCCAGTGTTGACCAGCCACTGGCGCAGGTCTTTGGCCACGAACTCCGGCCCGTTGTCTGAACGCAGATGTTCCGGCACGCCGCGCTCGACGATGACGTCAGCCAGCGCTTCGATCACCTTGACTGATGTCTCAGAACCAATAACCCGTTGGAGAGGCTGATGCGCGAGATTCGACGACGAACGCGCGTGGTAGGCGCCTTCCCTGATGGCCACTCGGCCCTGATGCTAGTCGCTGCCAGACTGCGCCATATCGCGGCGAACTAAGTGGGGCACGAAGCGCTACATGCAGATGAACAGGCTGGCTGAGGTTAAGGCCATCGCCTGACCGCCCTTGCGATACGGCCCCCATGGGGGCCGTATCGCAAAACTTCAACCCAACAACCTTCCTGCTTCACAGCAAAGACCGAAAGTGCGAAAAAGTCTGGACACTACCCGTTAACAGGTAGAAGTACAGGGAATTTCATTCATTTTTCGGACGAATTGACCGGTGGATTCCCCGATCTCCATGAAACTATGGCCTTTAAGCCCACCAAGCAATCCATGGCTGGCGAAAAATAACAGGGAATTTTCAGGCCAAAATCAGGGAATTCTGGGATCTACAATCAGACGTCACAGTAGCCCCTTAGAATTAATGATATGAGTGATTGGTTACGACCAAACCGTTTATCTGGTGCTCGTTTTGTACTATCCGTTATCGAAGAATCCTCGCATTTGGGATTGAACGAAGAATCAGCAGTGCAACTGAAGCAGATCCTTCTGCGCCGGATCGCGACAACGGATGAGGCGACGCCTGAACTGGAATCGAACCTCCTATGCGCAGAGGATGTCGATTCGGAACTTTCGGCCTAGGAAAATCCAGCTTAGCAAACTAACGAATTTGGTCCACGAAGAGGGGGTAATCCAACTTGATCCGGGCGAAAAAACGACAATGAGTTTCGGCAGGATGTGCAGTGAGCTTGCTGAGACAAGATTACCGTTATGTGGAATAAAGAGGGGAACCAACGACGACTATACTTGTCGCGACGAATACGAGCAGTGAGTCTTACATAGCGGCCATACTTGAGTCGCTGAAAATCGTCGGAGCTGCGGTATCGCCGTTACGCAGTTCGATACCGCCAGCGGACCCATCCGACGATTTATCTCCCTCTCCCGGGGCGAGAAAGAGATTCGATTCAAGCCCGTACTGGCGTGTATAGAGATCGTAATAGCGGCCCTTCCGTGCGTACAGCTGCTGATGATTGCCGCTCTCGACGATTCGGCCCTCTTCCATTACTAGAATCTGATCGGCACGGCGGATCGTGGAAAGACGGTGCGCGATGACAAATGTAGTACGGCCGAGCATTAGCTGATCCAATCCGGACTGGATCATCGCCTCGGACTCAGAGTCGAGAGAACTTGTAGCTTCATCGAGAATGAGGATACGCGGAGAAGAAAGCAGAGCGCGGGCGATCGAGAGCCGCTGGCGCTGGCCGCCGGAGAGCTTGACGCCGCGTTCGCCTACGACGGTGTCATAGCCTTCGGGAAACCTGCAGGCAAACTCGTCGACGCAGGCGGTTCGACAGGCAAAGAGAAATTCCTGTTCGCCGGCATTGGGACGCGAGAAGAGCACATTCTCGCGGATGGTTCCGTCAAAGAGGAATGAATCCTGGAAGACAACTCCCAGTTGTGTGCGAAACGAACCCAGGTCGGCTTTCGAGAGATCCAAGGCGTCGACCAGGACTTTACCGCAATGCGGAGTATGAAATGCGCAGAGCAGGCTGATGACGGTGGATTTGCCGGAGCCCGATGGGCCGACAAGCGCAGTTACGGATCCCGGCCGCGCCTGAAAGCTGATGCCGTGGAGCACCGGCTTGCCTTCCTGGTACGAGAACTTCACATTCTCAAATCGTACCCCACCCTGAATCGCGGGCATTCGGACCGTCCGATCCGGCGAGTCATGCTCGTCCAGTTCGGCGAGCAGCTCTGTTGTGCGATCAAGCCCTGCCAAGGCCTCCGTGATCTGAGTGTAGATATTGACGATCTGAAAGACCGGTGCGGTCATGAAGCTGAGGTAAGCGGTGTACTGGACGTAATCTCCCATGGTCCAGCGAGACCCCACTAGCCGGCCGCCCATAAGGATCACAATGATTGCGACCAGACCAGTAACGGTGGTGGAAGCCGACCCGAGCAGGCTGGTCATGGTCATGGAGTGAATGACGTTCTTGAGCAGGCGTTCAGCGCCTGTGGCAAAGACGGCCGCCTCGCGTTCTTCGGCGTGGTAGCCCTTGATCACGCGGACTCCGCCAAGCGATTCAGTAAGACGCCCCGTTACTTCGGCATTGATGCGGCCGCGCTCGCGAAAGATCGGCCGCACGGCACGAAATGCATGCTTGAGAAAGAAGGCGAAGCAGATGACGAGTACCAGAACCGTGGTCGTGACCGCCGCGCTCTTGCGAAAGAGATAGCTTGAAACGAGGAAGGCGGTAAGAATGCTGCTAATGAATTCAGCGATACCCGTGCCGAGCAGATTGCGCACACCTTCCACGTCGCTCATGATGCGAGCCACCAGGGTGCCGGCGCTGTTGGCGTCATAGTAGGAGACTGGCAACAGGCCAACGTGCCGCTGCACGCGAATGCGCAGGTCGCTGATAAGGCGCTGTCCTTCCTTGGAAAGGAGCTGGGTGAGAGCGTAGGCAGTGATTGCCTGTACCAGCGTCGCTCCGAGAACAATCGACGCGATTTGCGGCAGCCGCTCCAGATGCGGAGGACGCGTGTTGAGCACCTGATCGATGAGCCGCTTGGTGACCTGGGGGATGGCAAGGCGGGCAAGGACACCGGCACCGGTGAGCGCCATGCCGACGGTCATGAGCCAGAGCCGCGGCTTAAGCATGCTCCAGATTAAAGGCCAAACGCGCGTAAAGTCTGTTTTGCGCTTCGGCAGCTTATCAAGGGCGGCGCGGCGAGCCGATCCCTGGCCTGTTCCGCCGCGCTCGGCCCAGCCTAATCCGCCGCCGAATCCCATGTGCCCCATGATCTCTCCAGCGCCGCAGCATGCGTAACGCGCAGTTTGTCCTGTGTTGAAGCCCATCAATCGGAGGAGACTGCATCGGCGTTGACGAGCCGTTCGTCTTCGGTGAAGTCCGGCCTGTATTCACGACTGTCGAGGACCGATGCGAAGCGCTCCCTGCCTGCCACCCAGGCCCGGGCAACGTCGCCATATCCCTGGTAGGCATGGAAAGCAACAAGGTCGGCCTGCTTTCCGATGACGATACTGCCTGTGCTGCCATCGATACCCAGGTGGCGAGCCGGGTTGATTGTAAAGAGGCGAATGGCATCATGCAGCGGCATGCCCTCCTCAGCCATGCGAAGAGCACAGGCCAACATGGACGGAAAGTGATAGTCGCTGCAGATGATGTCGACTAGGTTTTCGGCCATAGCGTCATGACAGGCCAGATTGCCGCAATGCGAACCACCGCGGTAATAATTGGGTGCGCCCATGCAGACCATCATGCCAAGTGCCTTGGCTTTGCGCGCGGCTTCTATGGTGCATGGCATCTCAGAGAGCGTGGCGCCGGTTTCGTAGGCTTCGATCACGTGCTCGATGGTGGTGTCGTCGTGGCTGCCGATGGCGATGCGCCCCTCGAGGCGGCGCTTCACTTCCATGCGGTTGTTGATCATCCGCGCGCGTTCCGTGCGCTCGTCCATCTTCTGTTTCACTTCCTCATAAGAGATGTTCTGCCGCGCTGCCCGCTGCCGAATTTGAGCGTCGATGTCACGAAACTGGCGCTGGCCCGGGGTGTCGTCGTTATAGACAAGATTCGCGATACTCCTGAGCGATAAAAGCGCATCGAGGATGTGATCCACAGGCAGGAAATTAGGGCTCCAGCGAATGTGGATTAAGTGATGCGCGCGCAGTTGCGGAATCAACTCCTCAAAACTTTTGGCCAGCGCCAGGCCGTCGCCACGCCACGTTCCGGCCGGACCTTCGCGCTCCTCGGAGATGCGCGCGGCTGTGCAGATGGTCGTGAGCCCGCAACCGAGGGCGCGCAGGTCCATGACGTGGAGAGCCAATTCGAGCGGGATTTTGGCCGAAGGCCGTGGCGCGATCTCGCGCTCCAGGTAGTCGGTGTGGATATCGATGATGCCAGGGATGAGAAATGCGCCTTTCAGGTCGATACCTTCCGGAAGATTGTGGGGAAGGATGTCGGCAATGCATTCGTCCTCGATAACGAGCGATCCTTCAATCACCCGGTCGGGACAGACGATGTGCGCGTTGGTCAGGATCGTTTCCGTCATAAGTTCCGCTGAGACCTCCTTGAATTGGCTTATCTGGTGACCGTGGGTTGCGTGAGGATACTGTTGCGAACCCAGTCGGAGATACGTTCCATGCCGCTGATCATCACGATGATGAGAATCGTGTAGGCCATCACATCTTTGTAGTGCAACAATCCGTTGGCAAAGGCCAGTTCGAAACCGATGCCGCCGCCGCCGAAGACGCCAAGGGGAATCGCAGCGCGGAGGTTATAGTCGAAGGCGTAAAAGAGATTGGCGACGAATGAAGGAATCACTTGTGGCAGCACTGCAAACCGGATGGTCTGCAACCGCGTTCCGCCTACGCTCTCTACGGACTCGAGCATTCCCTTGTCCGCCTGCTCGATGGTGTCTGCGAAGAATTTTCCGTACATGCCAACCGAGCCGAAGATGAGCGTTAGCACTCCAGCAAAGGGTCCGATGCCCACGGCGATGAGCAGAACCAGGACGACCATCAGATGAGGTATGGAGCGGTTGGCGACAAGCAGGGTTCGCGCAAGAAGCCGGACCAACCGGTGGGGTGCGGTGTTGGTGGCTGCAAAGAAGGCCAGCAACAGTGCCAGCGCACCCCCGACAACGGTGCCCAGAAACGCCATGGCCAGCGTATCGACCAGAGAGAGTAAGATCGATTTCTGGGTCCAGAGCAGCGAGAGATGAGGCGGCAACATCTGCTGTAGCAGGTCCACGACAAAACGGAAGTCCACCTCAAAGCTGGCTGGAGTCATACCGAGAAAGGCGAACAGGAGCCAGAGAAGGACGCAGACGGCGGCCAGCGACAAAACTCTGAGGCGAAGCTTGCGGGAAGGCAAGACTGCGGCCTGCACTCCGGTGCTCATCGCAGCACTCCTTCACCGAGAATGCGAGCGCGGAAGAAATCGGAGATACGCTCGGATATGAAAACCAGCACGAGGGTAAGTAGTGTGGCCAGGCAGGCGCGCTGGTAATTCATCGCGTTCATTGCGGTCATCATGATGAATCCAATGCCGCCGGCGCCAACCGCACCGAGTATTACCCCTGCGCGCACGTTGAATTCAAAGCGGAACAATCCATTGGCTAGCAGCGCGGGAAAGATCTGCGGAATTACTGCGTAGCGAATTATCTGCGAGCGCGTGGCGCCGGTAGCTGCGACAGCCTCCAGCATGCGCGGCTCAATCTCTTCGATGGCATCTGCCAGGAGCTTGGCCAGCATTCCGATGCTGCTGAAAGAAAGCGCAACGAGGCCGGGGATCGCGCCGAGACCGAAGACCGCAACGAGAAGCAGCATTTGAACAATCTCTGGAAGTCCGCGCTCAAGTGCGATAAAGGAACGCATGGCCAGACGAAGCGGCTTAGGCGCGAGATTCGTGGACGCAGCGAGCGCGCAGGGCAGCGAAAGGCACATGCCGAGAATGGTCGCGATGAGCGCCATCACAGCGGTAACGGCGAGGGGCTGCCACATCTCCTGCAGGCTGTCCCACTCGGGCGGAAAAAACATTCCGAGCAGAGAAATGCCTTTAAAGATGCCGGTGGTGAAGGTGTGCAGGTCCACATCGCAGCGCCATGCCGAAAAAAGCGTGAGCACAAGGATCAGCAGGGCGGCAATTGTTCGCCTGCGACGCTGGGTTGCGCGTCCATGCTTCCATTCAAGGAGCGTGGGTTGAGGATGCATGGAAGCCGAACCGGAGGCACTCACTAGACGTGAACCCCCTGATGCAAGCTCTGGTGCAAAGCGGGTTGCATTGCGGGCTCAAAGAGAGGTGGCTGTCCAGCTAGATCAGCCGCGGCAACATCGGATTCGCTGTTGTGGTCTCCGTAGATGCTCTCCAATTTTCGTGAGGAGAGCTGCGCAGCGCCATCGTAGACCACCTGGCCTGCTCGAATGCCGATGACACGTGTGCAGTAGCGCGCGACGATCGCCGGCTGATGAAACGCGCCAATGACTGGGGTTTCGCGCGATAGAGGCAGCAAAATCGACATGATGGCTTCGGCGTTGCGTGGGTCGAGGCTGGATATCGGCTCGTCGGCGAGGTAGATAAGCGGTCGCTGATAGATGGCGCGCGCAATCGAGACGCGCTGCTTTTCGCCACCGCTGAGCGAGCCGGCAAGTCGCGCGGCGCACGAGGTCATTTTGACGCGGTCCAGAGCATCCATCGCCTCGTGGGCTTCGGAGTCAGTGAAGCCGACGACCCAGCTTCGCAGCGGATGGATGTGGCCGAGCCTGCCCAGCATCACGTTTTCAAGAACTGTGAGCCGCTCGACCAGATTCGAGCCCTGGAAGATTAGGCCGATGTGTCGCCGCGCGCGGCGCAACTCTTTCGCGCCCACCTCAGTGGTGCGATAGGTTCGGCTGCCGGGGCCGGTGAGCGTGATCTCGCCGGAGGTTGGCTTGGTAAGTCCGACGATGCAGCGCAGGGTGAGGGATTTGCCGGCACCACTGGAGCCGAGTATCGACACGAACTCACCGCAGCCGACGGAGAAACTAACGTTGTCGACCAAACGATTGCCGCTGGGAAGTTGTACGACGAGTTTGGATATCTCAAGCATGGGAGCTCAATTCTCCGCGAAGTTGAAGTTTTTGACTTGCGCGGCGTATTTGCGCAGGCCGTCATAATCGGCATCCGTCACCGGGACATTCACCGATCCGCTCCATGGTGTATGAAATGTCTGCATGTAATTCGCCCAGAGGGCCGGATCTTTTTGAGGCAGAGAGATTAATGCGGCCTGAATCTGCTGCTTCAATTTTTCGGGAAGATTCTTTCGAACGGTGGTGCATGAGTTCGGAATCAATTCAGATCGCCAGATGATGCGCACGGAGTCCGGCGACATCTTGTGTAGGGCGATCAGACGGATCATCACCGACTCCATATATGCGCCTGCATCCACCTTGCCTGATACGATCGTCATTGCAGCCGCCAGATGATTGCCGGCGAAAACCACCTTTTTGAAATCGGTATCAGGATTGATGCCCATCGATTGGAGACCGACCCGCGGATAGAGGTAGCCGGAAGTGGATGCGGGATCGGCGAAATCAAAAACCAGATCTTTTGCATGAGCCTTCAGGTCGGCCATGGAATGGATCGGGCTATTCTTTGGCACGGCGATTACCGACCGGTATCCGCCCCTGGAGCCATTGGGAAAGCCGCGCGCGACGATGGCTTCTGCTCCGGCTTTTTGTGAGGCAAGGATGTAACTCAAGCCGCCATAGGTCGCGATATCCACTTTCTGGGCGCGCATTGCCTCGATGGTCGAAGCATATGTATCCACCTGTATCAGCTCGACGGGGATATGCAGTTGGCTCTGAAGATATTTGCGCATTTCGTCGTAGCGGAAGGTGCCTCCCTGCAACTCCTCCATCTGCGGCGAGTACGCATAGCGCAGAACTTTCGGCCAGCTATCGCTTGCGTTGCCCGGCTTGCAGCCGTTGAGCGACAGGCAGAGCAATGAAAGCAGAATGGGAAACAGGTAGAGCTGCCAATTGCGTCCTGTGCGGGAAGTGAGCGATGCGCGCATATCTAGTTCTCTAGAAAATTGAACTGCTTGAGCTGCAACGCATAGTGACGAAGGCCGTTGTACGTTGCGTCGGTGACGGGGATGTAAGTGGTGCCGGGCGAATTTGTGTAGACGCTCGTGCTCAACTCATTCCAAAGCGCGGGATTCCGCTTTTGCATGTTCAGGTATGCCGCCTGAATTTGTTTTTTGAGGTCCTCGGGAAGATTGCCGCGGACTGCGATCGGCTCACTGGGAATCTGGCTGGACGCCCAGATGACACGGACGTCGCCGGGCTTCATCTTTCCTCGCGCTATGAGCCGTGTCATGTAGGCTTCATCGAAGGCGCCGGCATCCACTTTGTGCGACTCGATGGCCAAGAGGTCAGCCAGATGCCCGTTGGCATAGATCACCTTGTTGAAATCCTTCTCGGGATCGATGCCCATGTTCTGCAACTCGACACGCGGATACAAATTGCCGGAGGTGGACGCCGGATCGGCAAAGGCAAAGACAACACTCTTTGCGCGGGCCTTAAGTTCTTCGATGGAGTGAATGGGGCTGTCCCTGGGCACTGCAATGAGCGACCGATATCCGCTGATCCGGCCATTCGGATAACCGCGGGAGACAATGGCCTGTGCGCCGGCTTTTTGCGCGGCGATGATATAGGCAAGCGCGCCAAAGTGCGCGATGTCGAGCTTATTGGCGCGCATGGCTTCAATAGTTGCCGCGTACTGCTCCACCTGCACCAGATTCACAGGGAGATGAAGCTGGCTCTGGAGATACTGGCGCATCTCGTTGGTGTGTAGCATGCCGCCCTGAAGTTGCTCGGCCTGCGGCGAGTATGCATAGTGCAGTACCTTTGGCCAGCCGGTGCTCGCGTTGCTCGCCGTGCACCCGGATATTGCAAGGCACGCGAGCGCGACGAAAAGCGGAGCGAGACGAGACCAGAGGCGCTGCATAAACTCCTCGCTAGGCGTAGACAACTTCTTTCAGACGGCCGTTCTCGAGATGCAGAGAGCGGTCGGCCATGCGCGTGAGCGTGTGCTCGTCGTGAGTAATCAGGACGATCGATGTGCTCGAATTCTTCAAGTCGATCAACATGTCGATCACACCGTCCTTGGTCTTCAGGTCGAGCGACGCTGTGGGCTCATCGACCAGCAGGAAACGCGGCCGGGAGATGATGGCGCGGGCGATATTTACGCGTTGCTGCTCACCGCCGCTGAATGTAGCCGGGTACGCGTCCCAAAGTTCTTTCGGCAGGCTGAGCCGCTCGAAACATTCGCGGGTGAGCAACCGCGCCTCGTCGAGCCTTGCGCCGCGCGCAACCAACGCAGAAGCGACCACATCTATTGCCGGGACGCGGGGGATGACCTGCAGAAACTGCGAGCAGTAGGTGATCTCCGTTTTGCGCAGGCGGAGCACTTCGTGTTCCGAAGCGCTCGCCAAATCGATGGCGCGGGCGTCCTCGGCGTGATATAGGATGCGGCCGCTATTGGCACGGTAGGTGCGGTAGAGGCACTTCATCAGCGTAGACTTGCCGGAGCCGGTTTTGCCGGTGAGGCCGACGATTTCTCCTTCGTCCACCTCGAAGGAAACCTGGCGAAGCGCCTCGATTTGTTTCTCGTTGAGAATATGCATCTCGAAGCGCTTCTCGAGATCGACGACTTCCAGCAGCTTTCCCATCGGTTCCTCTTTTCTTATTCGCCGGCGCTTTAAAGCAGCGAGCTGACGAGCAGCTGTGTGTAGCCGTGCTGCGGATCCTGCAGAATCTGGTCGGTGAGACCCTGTTCCACGATCTGGCCATGCTTGAGCACCATAGTGCGATCCGTCAGCATGCGAATCACTCCCAGATCGTGCGAGACGACGATCATCGAAATGCCCATTTCTTCCTGAAGGCTGCGAATCAGATCCAGAACCTTGGCTTGCACCGAGACGTCGAGGCCACTGGTCACTTCGTCGAGCAGCAGCAGAGGCGGGTTGTTGGCGATGGCCTTCGAAATCTGCACTCGCTGCTGCATGCCGCCGCTGAAGCGCGCCGGCGACTCATCCATGCGCTTGACCGGCACTTCGGTGTGATTAAGCAGATTGGTGGCGCGGACGCGAATGTTGCCCACGTGAAAGACGCCGGCCATCAGCAGTTTTTCGGCGATATTGCCACCCGAGGAGAAGCGAAAGTTGAGCCCGTCACGCGGATTCTGATAAACCATGCCCATCAGATGATTGCGCATGTAACGCTTTCTTTGGTTGGAGAGATCGAAGATGTTCGTCTCGCCGTCCTCCACTGATCGGAACCAGGCTTCGCCCGAAGTTGTTGGTTGGTCGAAATAGAGCATCTGCACCAGCGTGCTTTTACCCGAACCGCTTTCGCCCACTACGCCGAGCACTTCGCCTGGATACAGGTCAAAGCTGATGTTGCTGCATGCGACAACGGCGCCGGTCTTGGGGCAAATATTCGAACTGAATTTAGGCCCAGTGCGCTCGCAAACATCAGGCGTAATCTCGCCGAAGATCTTGGTAAGATTGCGAACGCGCAACAGCCAGTTATCTTCCATCATTGCGGGTATCCTATTCCGGGTTCGTGAAAAGTCGCTGCGGCGGGCGCGGACCCTGGCGCACCTTATCGAGAAAATTGCTGTCGTTGATGACCCAGGAGCGGCTGAAGTCTTCGGCGTAGATCTGATCCATGAACGCCTTGTCCTGGCCCGAGGCGGAGCAATGGGCGCCGACGAATTCTTCGACCTTGAAGCGGATATCTTCAAATTCGAGCGGCTTGACCGGCGTGAACGGCGGAATGCAATGGATGCGCTTCTCGCGACCTGCGCCAAACAAATAAAGACAGCGCGCCATGCTTAGATTGGGCACGTCCCAGCTGGGAATGGGAGACGGCGTGGCGACGTAGCGGCCATTCACCATGATGGGATGCCCGGCGGCATTGCGCAGCGTACCGCTACGCACGTAAGCCTCATAGAGCGTGACCCAGATTTTCGCGTAGTCGGCCTCGGCATGCATCATGCGTGTTTTGGCCTCGAGTCTCTCAACGCTGCGTAGGGGCTCAGGCTGCGGAACCTGCAAGACCAAAATCTGTTTTTCGGTGAGAATCTCTTCAGGAACCCGGTGACGGCTTTGAATAATGGTGGCGAGAGCTGTGTCGAAGGTGACTGCGCAGCGGGCCATCTCCTTGATGAAAAGACGCAGGTTGCAGGCGTTGACGCTGGCGTCGCTGCCCTGGTCGATGACCTTGACCACGTCGTTAGGCCCGACCACCGACAAAGTAAGGTGCAGGCCGCCGGTGCCCCAGCCGCGCGAGATCGGCATCTCCGGCGACGCGTAGGGCACCTGGTAGCCGGGGATACAGACGGCCTTCAAGGTCTTGCGG
>JASIJW010000472.1:0-6250 GCA_030050035.1 Acidobacteriaceae bacterium
GTTCAGGTTCCAGCGATCTGTCATAAGCAGTCGCGCAGGCACCAGCCGCGCCCGCGGATCGTCGAAGATTGTACTTGCAGCATCTGTCAATGGCTCACGCGCTATTACGCCCGCAAGTTCCGGATGCGCAGCGGCCAACTCGATCGCCAGGTTCGCGCCGAGACCGTCGCCCTCGAGTACAATTGTGCGCGCATCGACGTGCCGCGTCCCCGTCAGATATTCGAGCGCCCGCGTGGCATCCTCGCGCCATCGCACCTCGCTTGGGTGCGCAAACTCGCTCCGTCCGTAGCCGCGGTAGTCGAACGCGAAGACATTCACGCCAATGTTGTGCAGTGCGGCCAGCGCATCCACCGTATCGCCCAGGTTGCCGTTCTGCCCATGGAGGTAAATCACGGTGTAGCGCGCAAAGCGCGCGTTCGCTGGCGCGGGAACCCACCACCCCTGGAGCCGCAGCTGACCGGTTTCAGTGGCCGCAAAGCCGATTGCGTCAAAATTGATTCCCACCCTGGCCGGCGTGCGCGTGATAGCAGCCTTCGGGTGGTAAAGCAGTTGCCAGCTCCCCTGCCAGAACAGCAGGCAAAGCGTGGCCCACGCGCACATGGCCGCCGCGGCCACGGTAAGCCCCATGGCCAAAAGCAGCCAGCGCGGAGAAACTGTAGGCGGCTGCATGGCTGCGCGCGGCGCGCCGTTCTCCGAAGATCCGCGCGCAACTACCTTTAGTTGATTTTTTTTGCCGGGCATCGCAAACCGAATGGGAATCAGCCGAAACGCTGCTTCTCTCTTTTCATGGTACTCGCCGCGGCGTAGTTTGCTCCGCTACGACTGCACCTGTTCGGCTGCCATTTCCTTGGCCGAAGGGATGATGCCCATCTCCTGGTAAATGGGCCGCACGACGACCCGCAGCGCCGGCAGCTGCAGAAAGAACCAAAGCGCGCCCACCACCACGATGGCTCCGTTGATGATCACCGTCCATTGCGAGCCCGTGAGCGGCAGGTAAACCCTGCCCATGAGCGTGGTTGTGGCCGGCAGCAAATGGGCCATCGCGCCGGCCAGCAAACTGCCGAAGGGCGCCATGCCGACAAAGGCCATTGTGTAGTAGCTCATTACGCGGCCGCGCTTGTCCTCGGTCACCAGCGTCTGGATGATGGTGTTGCTGGCAGCCATGCCCTGCATCATGCCCATGCCTGCGATGAGCACCGTAAGCATGGAAAGCCAGAAAACATGTGAAAGCCCAAAACCGACAAGGCCGATGCCGAAGACCGCTGCCGCCGCGGGAATCATGCGGATTAGTCCGCGCACCGTCTTGCGCACCGCAAGCGACAGCGCCGAAACCAGCGCGCCAACGCCCATTGCGCCCATCAAGAAGCCGAGAGTGTGCGGACCGCCGTGCAGTACCTGCGCGGCGAAGATCGGCATCAGCACCACGAATGGCATGCCCATCAAGCTGATCACCGCGAACAGCAAAAGAATGGTGCGGATGGGCAGGAACGAAGATACATAATCCCATCCTTCTTTCAGTTCTGTAAAGGTCGATGTTGCTTTGCGCCGCGCCGCTTGCGGCTTGAGCCGCATCATCAATAGCGAAATAATGACGGCAATATAACTCACGCCATCGACAAAGAAGCACCATCCCTCGTTGGTCGCGGCAATCAGCATGCCGGCCAGAGACGGGCCGATTAACCGCGCCATATTCACCATTGATGAGTTGATGGCGATGGCATTGCCCAGGTCCTCACGCGCTTCGATCATCTGCACCATAAACGACTGGCGTCCCGGCATGTCGAAGGCGTTGATCAGGCCCTGCATCACGCTCAAACCGAGGATCCAGGGAATGGTGATGACGTGCGCAAGCGTGAGCCCGGCCAGCATGAACGACTGCACCATCGACAGCGTCTGCGTCCAGACAAGAATCTGCCGGCGGTCAAGCCGGTCGACCCAGACGCCTGCGAAAGGAGCGATGAGAAATGTTGGAATCTGGCCGGCGAAGCTGACCGTGCCCAGCAGCAGGGCGGATTTGGTGAGCCGGTAAACCAGCCACGCGGTTGCAATCCGCGTCATCCACGTGCCGATAAGCGAGATGCTCTGCCCACCGAAGAACAGGCGGAAATTGCGGTGCCGCAGCGCCCGCCATGCATGCGCAACGCCATGCGTCGTCAGCCTGTTAGTCTCCGGCGCGGCCAGATCCTGCTCTATCTTTTCTTCTGCGTGCGCAGAATCCCCACCGGCGTTCACCATAACCTTCTCATAGGATGCACCCGGCCGAGCAGGGATGCGGCTACAGCGATTTCAGAGTTGCTGTATCCCGGAGTCGCTGCCGCTGAGTGGCTTTTCCTCTAAAACCGCTCTTATTGCTGCAGCTTGTACTCCGCGTTCGGGACCTTGGCGCCCACCTGCGCCGGTGTGGGAAGCTGCGACTTGTCCCAGCCTCCGCCGAGCGCCTGCACCAGTTGTACCGCAGAAATCATCTGCGATACCTCGAGAGAGTTCAGCGTCGACTGATTGTTGAGAAGCGTTGTCTGCGCAATCACCACGTCGACATACGGATCAACGCCCAGATGGTAGCGCTGCAGCTCGATGTCCAGGTAATCCTGCGAGGCTTTCACAGCCGCCTGCTGGTGCAAAATCTGCTGCGAGTAAATGCGCGTAGCAACAAGAGAATCCTCCACCTGTTGGAACGCATTGAGCACCGACTGGCGATAGCTGGCCAGATCGGCGTTATAAGTGGCCTGGTACTGGTGCAGCGCTGCGCGGTAAAGACCCCCATCAAAAATGATCTGTGAAACCGAGGGACCAACGGACCAGGTGCGGCTGGGCCAGTCGAACAGGTGCTTCAGCAGAGCCGACTCTAATCCAACCGAACCTGATAGCGTGACCTGCGGGAAGAACGCGCCGTAACCGATACCAATGGTAGCGTTGGCTTCGGCAAGCGTGCGTTCGGCGGCGGCAACGTCGGGCCGACGCTCCACCAGTTGCGAGGGCACACCTGTAGGAATTGCCGGGGGCGTGTAAATGAGCGGTTTTACAGGCAGTGAGAAGTCCGTGGCCGGTTTGCCAATCAGCATGGCAATCGCGTGCTCATACTGCGCGCGCAGCAGCCCCACGTTCACAGCCGAGGATTGCACCGATTCGAGCGTCGCCTTGGCTTCGGCAACTGAAATGTAGTCGCCGATGCCGGTCTCGTACTGCGCCTGAGCAAAATCGAGCGACTTCTGGTCGGCCTCGACGGTCTGGTTCAGGATCTGCTGCAGCATGTCCTGGCCGCGGATCTCAAAAAAGAACTGGGCCAGGCTGGCCTGTTCTGTGAGCTTCTCAACTTCCAAGTCGGCAGCGCTCACCTGAGCAGCATATTGGGCCTCGCGCACCTGGTTCCTGATCTTTCCCCAGAAGTCCGGTGTCCAGGAGGCGTCGACCGGGAGAGTCCACAGCGAGAATGTTCGGCCTGTCGAGCCCGGTGTCGAACCTGTCGAAGTTGCCGACGAACCTGTGTTAGTCACTGACGTAACGTTCTGATTACTCGAAGTGCGCGCGTACTGGTAAGTGGGGTTAAACGTAATCGTGGGCCAATACTGCGCGCGCGCTTCGGCGACCATTGCTCGCGCGGCCATGAAATTTTCGAACGAAACCTTGATGTTCTGGTTGTTGACGTTGAGTTGCTCCTCGAGCGCGTTCAGATCCGGCTCGTGGAACACCTCCCACCAGTTGCCGCGCAGCATCGCTTCCTGCGGACTGGCCACCTTCCAACCGTTCTGGTCCGTAAAGTTGACGGTCGATTCCTTGTAGTTGGGAGCGGTAATGGCTGGCGGCGCGGGGGGATTGTAGCGCGGTCCCACAAGGCAGCCGGCTAGCATCGCCATTAGTCCCAGTGCGCCGGCCGCGCATGAGCACGCAGTGAGGCCCTTCCGTTTAACCATGGTCTTCGATCCTGTTGTCATCACAGAGTTGTTGCGCCCTCCGGTCCGGCGGTCAGCACGTCATGCGATCGTCCCAGCATCCGCAGGCGCAGCCGATCCATCACCAGGTAGACCACCGGCGTGGTGTAAAGCGTGAGCAACTGGCTCAATAGCAGCCCGCCCACAATGGTGATTCCCAGCGGCCGGCGCAGTTCGGAGCCGGTTCCGGTTCCAAAAGCCAGCGGCAGCGCACCGAAAATGGCCGACATGGTGGTCATCAGAATCGGCCGGAAACGTAGCAGGCTCGCCTCAAAGATAGAGTCGCGCGAGTTCTTGCCCTCCAACCGCTCGGCCTGCAGCGCGAAGTCGATCATCATGATGGCATTTTTCTTCACGATGCCGATTAGCAGAATGATGCCGATGATTGAGATCACGTTGAGATCCATATGGAAAAGCATCAGCGCAATCATCGCACCAGCGCTTGCCGAGAACACCGTGGAGATGATGGTGAGCGGGTGCACCAGGCTTTCGTACAGAATGCCGAGTACGATAAAGACGGAAAGGAGCGCTGTGATGACCAGGATGGGCTCGCTGGAGAGCGATTGCTGGTAGGCCTGCGCTGTTCCGGCAAAGAACCCATGAACGGTTGACGGCATGCCGAGGCTTTGTTCCATCTCTGCCACCTCGTGCGTGGCATCGCTCAGCGAAACTCCGTTCGCCATGTTGAAAGAAACCGTCACCGATGGAAACAGTCCGGTGTGGTTCACCTGCAACGGAGTCGTGTTAGTCTGCGATGTCGCCATGTTCATCAGCGGCGAGATCTTGCTAAGGCCGGCGCCGGTCGAAGCGCTGTTCGAGGCGACGTAGATGTTATCCAGGCCCGACGGGTCCTGCCAGAACGGCGGCGCAACCTCCAGGACCACGTAATACTGGTTAAGCTGCGTGTAAATGACCGACACCTCGGACTGGCCGAAGGCAGAATAGAGCGATTTGTCGAGCGAAGACGCCGTCTGGCCGAGTTGTGCTGCCGTAGTCCGGTTATAGGTAAGCAGCTCTTCGAGTCCGCCGTCCTGCTGGTCGGTATTCACGTCCTGCAGGCCGGGCAGCGTCTTCATGTGCTCGTACAGGATAGGTCCCCAGTGCGCCAGGTCGGCAAAGTTGTCGCCTTGAATGGTGTACTGGTACAGCGCATTGGTGGAGTGGCCGCCGATGCGCAGATCCTGCGACGGCTGCAGGAATGCCGAAGCCACAGGTAAGCGATTCATTTGCGGGCGCAGCCGGTTTATCACATTCATGGCGCCGGTCTGGCGTACTCCGCACTTCGGACCTTCCTTGCAGTTGTTGCCGAGCGGCTTAAGCGTCATGTAAATGAAACCGCCGTTGCTGGCGCCGTTGCCACCGGTATAAGCATTCACGTGAGCCACAGCGGGATCTTTGCGGATCACGTTCACTAGCGACAGAATGGAATAGCGCATGAAGGGAAACGACGCATCCTGCGGCCCCTGGACGCCGCCCACAATGGTTCCCGTGTCCTGCAGCGGGAAAAATCCCTTAGGGATTCGGACAATCACCACCACATTCAATGCGATCGTGAGAGCCAGCACGATCAGCATCAGGACTGGGTTATCCAGCGCCCACTCAAGCGAGTTCCGGTAAATATAGATCAGGCCATTGAAGAACTTTTCGCTGGCCCGGTAAAACCAGTTGTGATCCTCTTCCGCACCGTACGACTTGAGCAGGTGCGCGCACATGCAGGGCGTGGTGGTGAGCGAGATCACCATCGACAGCAGAATCGCAATCGAAAGCGTGACCGCGAACTCG
The DNA here is from genome assembly GCA_030050035.1 of Acidobacteriaceae bacterium. Taxonomy (GTDB): domain Bacteria; phylum Acidobacteriota; class Terriglobia; order Terriglobales; family Acidobacteriaceae; genus Telmatobacter. The sequence continues at coordinate 5,712 of JASIJW010000472.1, forward strand.
CGGAAGAGCCGGCCGACAATGCCGCCCATCATCAGGATGGGAATGAAAACGGCCACCAGCGACATGCTGATGGAAAAGACCGTGAAGCCGATCTCCCGCGCGCCTTTGAGCGCCGCTGCAAACGGCTCCATTCCCGCTTCCAGATGGCGCGTGATGTTCTCCATCACCACGATGGCGTCATCCACCACGAATCCGGTGGCGATAGTGAGCGCCATCAGCGACAGGTTGTCCAGCGAATAGCCGAAGATGTACATCACGGCAAACGTGCCGACAAGCGACACCGGAACCGCAACGCTGGGAATGATGGTGGCGCGCGGGCTGCGCAGAAAGAAAAAAACGACCAGCACCACCAGAATGACCGACTTGACCAGCGTGAACTCTACGTCGCGCACAGAGGCGCGGATGGTCGTTGTGCGGTCCATCACAATGGTGGTATTGATGCCATTCGGGATCACCGCCTGAAGAAACGGCATCTGCGCGCGGATGCGGTCGACCGTCTCGATGATATTCGCGCCCGGCTGACGGAAGATGATGATGAA
>JASIJW010000473.1:0-2680 GCA_030050035.1 Acidobacteriaceae bacterium
TTCGAAGGCATCGCGACTATCGAAGTCAAGTAAGCATCTGAAAACTTGCAAGTGCAGCCGGGACGCGCTACGATAGAGGTTGCGCGTCTTTCGGCTGGTTTTGGTTTTTTCAGGGAATAAGCCGGATCTGGCCGGCGCGACGGTGGGATCGTGAGCGGCAGGCTGGGGATCGGGTATGCGAAGCGGGATTTGCGCAACCGGTTACCGGTGGTGGTTAACTATATCTGTGTCAGCGGTTTACCTCTTGAGCGGGAGGCGCCGCTGGTGAGTCGACTAGGCTGGCGAGCAGGCAGTCTGAAGCGAGATTTTGGGATCGGCGAGAGCAGGGCAACAGAATCCGGGAGCATTGGCGGTGGGCCACGCTCGTGAGGCATTGCGTCCTTACGAGCTATTCGTGTCTCCCCTTGAATGAAACTGGCTGAAATTTCCGGTGAAATCGGCTGAATTTTCGCCCACGCCTGCCCTGGCGCGAACCCCTCCCGTGCGGTGAATTCCGATGTCTTTGGAATTTTCCCGCTTCAAAGCTTCTCCTGAATGTGCGCAGTCTAGCGCAGCAGCCAGATATGCGGCAAGCCTGTTGGCTGAGTAATAAATGGCGGAACGCTCCGGCGCCGAAGTCCCGCTTCGGACCCGGAGTAGCGGTAAACAAAAGGACGAACTGGTTCCAGGCCGGTTCGCTCAGATTTGCGAGATTTCTTCAGGTAGATTTACGAAATTTCTTCAGTAATTGAGCGGGCGCCGACGAGGTTCAGGCGCCTGCCCGGCGCGCGCCAACTCCTGCGCGCCGGCCTCCGAAGAGCCTCAGGAGTGATCATGTCCAACGAGAAGCGCGCGATTCGCAGCCGGCTCGATTTTTCGAAGATTCCTACAGCAACCCAAATTCCCAACCTGATCGAAGTGCAGCGGCGCTCGTATGAGCGCTTCCTGCAGATGGACAAACTGCCCAACGAGCGGGATGACTCCGGGCTGCAGTCGGTGTTTGTGTCGGTATTCCCCATCACCGACTTCCGCGGCATCTCGCAGCTTGACTTTGTGGACTACTCGATCGGCAACTGGGAGTGCAAGTGCGGCCACCTGAAGGGACTGCATCACCTGCGCACGGCCTGCGTGCATTGCGGGGCAATGGTTATAACTGATCCGTTCCTGCCCGGCGACGTGCTTTGCCAGAAGTGCGGCACGTACAACAAGAACACGCCTGACTTTTGCAACAAGTGCGGCGACCCGGTGAGCCTGCAGTTGAAGTATGACCAGCAGGAGTGCGAAGAGCGCGGCATGACGTTCTCCGCCCCGCTGAAGGTTACGGTCCGGCTGACTATATATGACAAGGACCCGGAGACCGGCAACAAGACGATCCGCGACATCAAGGAGCAGGAAGTCTTCTTTGGCGATATTCCGCTGATGACGCCGAACGGGACGTTCATCGTGAACGGCACCGAGCGCGTGATCGTTTCGCAGTTGCACCGCTCGCCTGGTGTCTTCTTCGAGACGGCGAACAACCGCACCTACTTCCTGGGCAAGATCATTCCTTACCGCGGCTCGTGGGTAGAGTTCGAGTACGACCAGAAGAACACGCTGTATGTGCGCATCGATCGCAAGCGCAAGTTTCTGGGCACGATCTTCCTGCGTGCGCTCGGGCTGCGCTCGGATGAGGAGATTCTCAAGACCTTCTATACGGTCGATCGCATCCACATTGTGGATGGCAAGCTCGAGTGGGCAGTGCCGGAGAATCCGGCTGCAGGAACACACCTCGTCGGTTCGAAGCCGGCGCACGCCATTCTGCACGGCAGTGAAGAGATCGCGCACTCCGGGCGCAAGATCACGCAGCATGCGATGAAGGCGCTGCGCGCGGCAAACATCTCGCGCGTGGAAGTGGAAGCCGCGGAGCTTGACGGCGCGCTGACGGCCGCTGATGTGGTGGACACCCAGACGGGCGAAGTGATCGTGGAAGCGAACGTCGAGCTGACGGCCGACCGCCTGCACAAGGTGATGGCATCGGGCGCGACCAGCTTCGAGGTCTTCTTCCCCGACCGCGACGACGTGGGCAACATCATCTCGAACACGCTCAAGCGCGACTCCGTGCACAAGCCGGAAGAGGCGCTGATCGAGATTTACCGCAAGCTGCGCCCGGGCGATCCGCCGACGCTCGACACCGCGACTGCGCTGTTCGAAGGCATGTTCTTCGACGCGCGCAAGTACGATTTCTCGCGCGTGGGCCGGCTGAAGTTCAATATCAAGCTGTATGAGAACCAGGACGCCACGCCGCTCGATCACCGCACGCTGACGCCCGAGGACTTCTACGCAACCATCCGCTACCTGCTCAAGCTGCGCAAGAACATCGGCCTGGTGGATGATATCGACCATCTGGGCAACCGCCGCGTGCGCGCTGTGGGCGAGCTGATGGAAAATCAGTTCCGCATCGGCCTTGTGCGCATGGAGCGCGCCATCAAGGAAAAGATGAGCGTGTATCAGGAGCTGAACACGGCGATGCCGCACGACCTGATCAACGCAAAGCCGGTGATGGCCGCGATCCGCGAGTTCTTCGGCTCCTCGCAGCTTTCGCAGTTCATGGACCAGACGAACCCGCTGTCGGAGATCACGCACAAGCGGCGTTTGTCTGCACTTGGGCCGGGTGGTTTGTCGCGCGAGCGCGCGGGATTCGAAGTCCGCGACGTGCACCCGA
>JASIJW010000058.1:0-6522 GCA_030050035.1 Acidobacteriaceae bacterium
GGATTGAATAGGAAAATGACGCAAGGGCCGGGCGGCAGAGGGAATTCGGCGGCATCGCGGCAGAGCACCCGCATGGGCGTGCGCGCCCTCGCTTGCGCCCGCCACAGCGCCATGTTGCTACGCGCAATGCGCGCCAGCGTGGGATGCATCTCGACGCCCAATACGCTGCGGAAGGAATATTCGGCGGCCAGCAGCAGCGCGCGCCCCATGCCAGCACCGAGATCGATGAAGGTGTAGGAATCGATCGGCGCGGGAGGCCTGGTCCGCTGCCAGCGAGCCAGCAGCGCATGAAAGACGGAGGGAGCGACGGCATAGTACGCAGTGGCATCGCGCCCTTCGCGGTGCCGCGCCTGCAGATGCCGGCCGGCGACGAGTCCGCTGGTCCGCGTGCCAAACCTGAGGTCGAAGGGATGGCGGATGAGACCGTCCTTTACGGCCAATCCAGGCAGCATGCGCCGCTGCTTGTGCGCATTCGGCCGGGAAATATCAGGGGTGGTCTGAGAGCCTTTCACGGTTGGACCTTAACACGAAAATGGTTGCGACATTCACACCGCGCGGCTAAGGCTGCCCACCAGCACGGCCAGCACGATGAGGCTCACGACGACATACAGCCAGTCACGCTCCAGTCCAAAGCCGAACACCGCCATGACGACGCGCGCAACGGGCGTGGCTATGAGCAGCAGCAGGCCGAGCTGCATGATGCCTTCGCTCTTGAGATGCGCAGCCGAGGTTATGATGCCCGGCACCGAACGTAGCGATGAACCCTCCCTGGCGAAACTGTGAAAGCTGATGCGATCGCCGTGGTGCGCGGCCAAATAAGCCACTCCGCCGGCGAAGACAAGCGCGGCGGCCACGAGCACGCCCACACGCAGAAGATTGCCGATGATGATTTCCAGACGCCGATCGTCCATTTAGATCCTCCCCGCGATTCCATTGACGATCATCTCGATGGCCAGCGCCACGATGACGAGTGCGAAGACGATGCGCAGCGTGCGTACCGGCGCAAGGACTAGCACCTTTGACCCCAGAAAAGCTCCGGCCAGCACGCCGAGCATAACCGGCATGGCTACGCGCGGATCGATGTAGCCGCGGCTCAGGTAGACGCCGGCGCTGGCCGCGGCGGTTACGCCGATCATAAAGTTGCTGGTGGTGGTGGAAACCTTGAAAGGAATGCGCATGGCACGATCCATGGCAATGACCTTGACTGCGCCTGAGCCGATGCCCAGCAGTCCCGACAAGGCGCCCGCGCCGAACATGAGGCCGAAGCCGGCGGGCACGTTGCGCACGCCGTACTCCTGCATCTTGCCGTCCACCGGATAATGGCCGCCCATCCGCAGCCGGCGGGCCATCGCATCGGATTCGATTGGCTCAGTGTTTTCAAGCGACCCCTTGAAGACCGTCTGGTATGCGGCCTGGAGGAGCACAATGCCGAAGATGATGGCCAGCGCGTGGGTGCTGAAGCGGCCGGCGAGAAACGCGCCGACCACCGCGCCGATGGTGGTCGCGATCTCAAGGAACATGCCGATGCGGATGTTGGAGAAGCCTTCGCGAACATAGGCCGCGGCCGCGCCGGAAGAGGTGGCGATGACCGAGACCAGCGAAGCGCCGATGGCGTATTTGATGTCGACGCCCAGGGCGAGCGTAAGCGCCGGAACGATGACCACTCCGCCGCCGAGACCGGTGAGCGCGCCCAGAAATCCCGCCAGAGCGGAGATGGCCAAAACCACGAAAGTGAAGCTGGTTGCTGTCATCGAGATGAGGATCGTGAGCGACAGGAGCCCAAAATCGATTACAACATCTTCCGGCGCATTGACGCGATTCTGGTTCGCCTGATTCGGAACCGAAGCGGGCAGCATCTTGGATTCCACTGCGGAACTGCCGGTTCAAGAATTGCGCGACGGGCGGGAACAGTTTCACGGAGCGCGGTGTCTACAAAAACACAGTGGTTGCGGTTGGGATGAACGGAGGGCCGTGAGGCCGGCACGCGGCAAGTGTTCCGCGCGCGGCGATGCGGTTTCGCGCGCTTTTCAAACGGCTCGCTTCTCCCGACCGGCAGCGCCGAATCGCAGTGAAGGGGAGGCAGGCATGTTTGAAGATTCCACTTTCGCATCCACGGGCCGGATTCGCACGCGCAGCCGGGCGGGCGCTGTTGCGGCCATCGTTGTCGAATCGGTTGCGCTGCTTGCGCTGGTTCTTTTCCCGCTCATCTATCCGAGCGTTCTGCCTGCGCCTTTCAGGTCTGTGCTCATCGAGCCTCCGCTCAGGGAAGTGCGCCAGCCGCAACAGCCGCGCGCGCAGAACACGCCGGTGAGTCATTTGGCGATCAACACAATCTTCCTTTCTGCGCCACGGGTAATTCCCGATCAGATCGTGAACACGGAAGGGCCTGAGCCGGCGGCGACGTGGAATCCCGGCGCTATGATTGCCGAGACAGGTGCGGGTCCCGGAACCGGCCCATTCGGTGCCGCGCCGGCGGTTACGCTCGCGCATCCTGCGCCGCGCGGGCGGGTGCGAGTATCGAGCAGCGTGGTGAGGGGCTGGCTCATTGAGCAGACTCTTCCGCATTATCCGGAGATCGCCGCTGTTACGCGCACGCAGGGAACCGTGATGCTGGCGGCCGTCATCTCTCGCGCCGGCACGATCGAGGACCTGCGCGTGCTGAGCGGACCGGCCATACTGCAGCAGGCAGCGCTCGATGCGGTGCGCACCTGGCGCTACCGGCCTTACCTGCTTAACGGCGAACCTGTCGATGTGGAGACGACGATCAGCGTGGTGTTTAAGCTGGATGAGTGAAACAGTTCGTTAGCGCCGCGGGCGGTTTTTCGCTTACCCACCTGTCTGCAGTTTTTCGCGCGTCAGCTCGTTCCAGGCGGCGATGGCATCCGGGATGGGCGGGCTTTGAGCGCCAGTCGCAATGCGGTCGATCACCTGCCGCGGGTCAAGCGTGCCGTTGGCGTTGCGAAGCGCGCCTTTTACCCAGCCGGTGGCGGCGTGGCCCTCGGCTCCGGTGAACACCTGCTCGATGTAAAACCAGCGCTCGTCCCAGCAGACCAGCCGCGAGGCCAGCGTGTAGCGCGCCAGCAGCGTGAGCGAGCGGCGATAGGTCATCCACACGGCGCCCACCACTGGCTCCCAGCGGCTGCGCAGCACCTGCTCGAACAGACCGGTGCGGGCCAGCAGGTGCATGCGGCCGTAGTCCATGGCGCTCAGGTAGCGCGCGTTGTTCATGTGCAGGTTGAAATCGATGTCAGTGGGCCAGACTCGCATTTGCAGCCGGTCATCGTCGAGGATGCCGATGCGCGGGAGCGGACGCAGGTGTTGCCGCAGGGCCAGCGCGGGAATACGCACGAAGCTGGTGTAGTAGGACACGGAGTCTTTCCGGGTTAAGAATACGGGATTGAGATTCCGCTATTGGTCGATCACATTCGAAACGGCGCCATCTTCAACGGTGAATTCGAAAGCTCCGGCAAGGGATTGCAAGTCGTCAGGCCGGGCAATAGTGATCCGAACTAGGCGGCGACCGCTGGGGTCCGCGAAGTGCTCGAGCACTTCACATCGGAAGGCGCCTCGTCGGGGCAATGCGAGCTCCGACAGGGACAAATTTGTAAAGATAGGGACCTTATCGATGATTCGGTGGTCCACGCCATCAGAGTCTTGAAACACGGCTTCAACGAAGCCCGGCTGGTATTCGTCGACAATCCGGATGATTTGAGCGTGGACAAATGGCATGACTGGCTACGATGTGAACGACAACGGTTGCCCTCTTACGTCTCAAAGCCCCATAAGCGCCGGTGCGCTGATGTGACCAGCAAGGGCAGAGGTCGCCGAGCTTTCTACTATCGCTTCCGGCACTGTAGCGTGTACCAGCTCCCACGAAGAGCGGTCCTTGAGCAGGCGCGATACAAGCGCGGTGTGCATGGCGTGGCCGGCGCGCTCGGCTACGACTCGGCCTTCGATGCGACGGCCGGCTAGCGCCAGATCGCCGATCAGGTCGAGCACCTTGTGGCGCACGTACTCATCGGCAAAGCGCAGGGGGCCGTTCATGGGGCCCTTCGCGCCCAGAATGATGGCGTTCTCCGGTCCGGCGCCGCGAATCAGGCCCATGTCACGCAGTTTTTGCTCGTCGGCCTGGTAGCCGAAGGTGCGTGCGGGGGCGATGGTTGTGCCGTAGGTTTCTGCGGCGAGATCGACGCAGACATCCTGCTGGCCGATGGGGGCGGGGAAGTCGATTGCGTAGCAGATGCTGTAGCCGGAACCGGGATAAACGCCGATGAACTTGTTGCCCTCGCGCACCTCAACGGGTTTGAGCACGCGCATGACCTCGCGCCTGCGGCGCTGGGTGCGGATGCCGACTCGGGCAAAGGCTTCCACGTAAGGCAGTGCGCTGCCATCCAGGATGGGCAACTCCAGGTTGTCGATCTCGACGATCACATTGTCGACGCCCATGCCGATGAGGGACGAGAGCAGATGCTCAGTGGTGGAAATGAGCACGCCTTGACGCATGAGGCTGGTGGCGTAGCTGACCTTGGCCACGTTGCGGCCGATGGCGGGGATTTCGAAGTTGTCCAGGTCAGTTCGGCGGAAGACGATTCCGGAGCCGGCGGGGGCAGGCAGCAGACGCATTGTGACCGGGGCGCCGGAGTGAAGTCCCAAACCGGTAAACTCCAGCGGTGAAGTAATAGTGTGTTCGTATTGCGCGGTGCGGCCCAAGCCTTCTCCCGAGAAAATCATGGAACGGATGATTCCACAACAGATTAGATGAAATAGCTTCCTCTTGAGTGTGGCAAATTTGCCACACTATGAGCGATTCCGTGCGCACTATCGACGAACTCGGGGATGGCCTTTGACGTTCTCAACAACCCGGGCCGTTTGGGGCAGGAAACGTACAATGGGAGGGCCGCCGATGACCCCGCGACGAACCCCGGTAATTGAGAGGAATGCCGTGCCCATGCGGGCGTTGCTGGCCGGCGCGCGCCGCAAGCAGTCCGGGCTGCTCGAACTTGTCCGCCGCCTGGTTCTCGCCGAGTCGCCCTCCGACCAGAAGCCGGCTGTCGATGCCTGCACCAACTTGGCCGCGGCACACGCCAAATCGCTGGGCGTACCTACGCTCGATGGCATGGGTGCGGTGGGCGAAGGCGCGCATGCACGGCACGAGTCGGCGCTCATCGAGCACTTGCGCCGCGCACGGCACTGCTTGCCGGAATGCTCGTGGCGCAGACAGCTGTTTAGCTGGGAGCCCAGAACGGGAATGGCGCGAAGCGGCAATCGGTCAACGCGGCGTGTCGCGAGGCTGGAAATTCCCGGCCCCCGCCCTGATACACTCCCGAGTGAATCCAAGCAGGAGTCTTTCGGCCCTATGAAATTTTTTGCCTTTGTTCTGCTCATCGGCTCCGGCGCTGTTCTGGCTGGCGCCCAGACCAAACCCGCTGTACACTCTGCAACAGCCACGCAGGCTGCAAAATCCGCCACCACGGCGCACTCAACCCTTTACAACCTGCCGCCGGGCATTCCACGCGTGCACGGCGTCATCAGGCCGATGTTCACGTTGCATTATGAGGACTACAAAATCGGCACCGGACCGGTTGCCGAAACCAACAAACTCTATCACGTGCTGTATACGGGATACCTGGCTGCCACGGGCGAGAAGTTTGACTCCTCGGACGAGCACCGCGCGCCGGTGATGAAAGATGGCAAGCCAGTGATGGGCCCCGATGGAAAGCCGCAATTGGGTGAGCCACAGCCGCTGATCTTTCCCCAGGGTTTCGGCCGGATCATTCCCGGCTTCGACCAGGGCTTTGCAGGCATGCGCATCGGCGGCAAGCGCCGCATCTTCATTCCCTGGCAACTGGCTTACGGTACGCGCGATATTCCCTCGCGCGCGGGGCACCCGGGGATTCCAGCGAAGTCGGATCTGATATTTGATGTAGAACTGGTCGAAGTGACCGACATGCCGCAGCGGCCGATGGGCATGCCGCAGCATCCGGGCCCGCGGCCAGGCGTTCCGGGCGCACCGGGCACGCCTGCGCAACCGGCCAAGCCGGGCGCACCGTCAGCGCCGCCCAGCGGAACCGCGCCGTCAAGCCCGTCAACGCCGCCGGTGGCGAGCGCTCCGGTAAAGCCGGCAGCGACGGCGCAGCAATCTTATCCGTCGCAGCAGCCTGCGGGATCGCAGCAGAGCGCGCCCGCTTCCAGCACGCAGCAGCCGCAGTCGAAGTAATTTTGTCTGTAATTCTTTTTGGGCCCCATCCTTTGCGCGGTTTCCCCGCGTGAAGGATGGGTACTCCTCCTCGCAGCTTTCCTCTTGCCGAGATTTGGACGCAATTCCCAGGGGTATCCCCGGTGTAGCTTCTGCGGGTAAATTCCTCCGGCAGATTGGCTTGGGCCGAAGATGCCGCGCTAAGTTCCCCTTCTCAAAAGGGTTATTTTCAGATTCCTGTGCCGTAAGGGTTTATAGCCGCTGCCGGCGATGCGACCCGCGCGGGAAGAGCCTTTTTTGCCCTATTGAGAACAGGATAGCGATCT
>JASIJW010000474.1:0-3821 GCA_030050035.1 Acidobacteriaceae bacterium
GCATCTCCCAAGAGTTGAAGAATTCTACTTCTCCATCGCAGACGTGTGTGGCTCCAAGGCTCAGGCGGGCGTTGAGCGGATCGTCCAGTGCATCCCAGTCCACATGTCTGTTTAGCGTTTCGGCCAGGCGCCCGGTGCCGTAAAAGGCCAGTTCGTTCCGGTCGAGTTTGCGGAACCACTGTTGCACCCAGGGATTACGGAATGGATTCAATACACGCGACGAGAAGAAATTCGCCTGCCCTTGTGGATTGAAAGCCATCCATGTCCAATCCGCATATTTGGTTTCCAAAGCTGCGTGCCAGTCTTGCCATGGCCAGGGAAGCCATGCCGCCACAAGGCTTGTGTAGTCATATGGTGGATACTCCGGCGAGAGAATTTCGTTCCACAGAAGCTGCAGTTCACCAACAGCATCGCCGCTCATAGGGGCCGCGATTACGGCGGCGTTGATGGCTCCGATCGATATGCCGGCGATCCATTCGATTTTGTTCTGGACTTTTGCGCACTCGCTCTCGAGCGCCTTAAATGCGCCGACCTGGTAAGCTCCGAGGGCGCCACCTCCCTGGAGCATGAGGACAATTTGCTTGCCTTTCAAGTCAAGTCCTCGATCGTCAGGTTCTCGACCGCCAAGGCCTCGGTCATGCGAGAGATTCGCGACCGATTTATCGCGCTTAGATTGTGGTTGTTCCATGGCGTCACCTCGAATTCGGGGACGGGGAACGCCTCGCAATTCACTCCGCCACGCCGTCCGTCACTTGTGCGCAGTCCATGCGCAGCGTTCCGTTATCGTTGAACACAAGCCCATAGAACCGGAAGACTCCATCCACGCCGATCGAATTCGAATTCAGCGTCTGCGTGTTGCTGTCGGCGTAGACTACGACCGTGTTCGGGTTCGTCAGCAGCGTGGTCTGTCCCGGCTGCACTGCAAGGTTCGGAAACAGATCGTAGGGGGCGAGCGTTACGGTGTACATAGTGAAATTCCCTACGCTCGAAACTGAGCTCACTGTGCCATTAATTGTCTGCGGCAGAAGTTCGACCGTCGTCATCGGTGCCGGTGTGGGCAAGGATTGGATTGCCCCATGCACACTGAAAAAGATGTTCTGACCGTCAACCACATTTGCCGCATTGAACACCGGGGTAAAGGGAAGGCTCTGCAGATTGGCGAATTGACCAGTCACTTGAAAGGTCGCACTATCGAAGCCGTATAGCCCCGATACCGATGTTAGATCGCCGGATTGTCCCACTTGAAGTGCATCTGTTACGGGAGTTGTTAAGCCGTATCCCGAGGGATACACGACGATCGGCGGTCCGTAGGCAGTGTCAAGGTTGGAGGTATTCGTGTCCGGGACTTCTACCCGCGTAGCCAGCAACGAGCCATCCGACTGGATGTTTACATCCATGTCTACGGGCATGCCGACTGCCAGCTGCGAAGCATTGCCGATTCCCTGGAATGCCGCGCTGCCGTTCAGGCTAACCTGCCAACTCGGTGGATACCCTGCATTCACGCTGTAATCGGCCGTGGCTGTAAAGCCGCTTCCGCCGGCGTTAATGGAAGAAATAATGCCGCGCAGGCTCTGCATTCTGCCGTTGGCGGTGCTTGTTGGCTGCTCGGCAATCGACAAAGACGTGAGATTGAAGACGGGCGTGACGGTCACCGTGTCCGTCAGGCTTGATGAGCAAGGACCGTTGAACGGAGCCGATTCTGCGACTTGAAGATTCAGCACGATCCCCATCGCCGCTCCGGCAATCGTGATGGGCTGCGGCAGATTCACTTTAAAGGCGCCTGAGCTATCTCCAAGCGCTTCGTTGATGATAAGCTGTCCGGAATTCTGGCCGGCGCACTCCGGAATCGCCGATTCTCCGATTGCCTGCGCTGACGTGTAGGTGCCTTGCGGAACGGTCACTGTCGCCAACGGTTCGACCGTGCCATTCACGTGAATAAAATCATCGCTGACCGGCGCGGACAGAACTGTCACCGTCTTGCCCGACTGATCCACGAGCGTTAGATTGGTCAGCGTTACTGAGAATTCCGACAGCTGGTCGTTAGCCGTGCTCGAAGCCAGAAGAACAACAGTCGTATTTCCAGTAAAGGTTGATCCGGTTCCGTTGCTCCCACTGCTGCCGCCGCAGCCGACGGCAAGCGTAGCAACAAGCAAAAAAGAAAATGCGATCGATGGTTTGCAAAGACCAGAGACAAGGCAACTGACAGACGAAGAATCGGCGTTCATACCCCTCCTCGTTTGCAGAACACTTCCGACCGGATGGCACCGGAACTAAATTGAATGGCCGGATCGTGCTGGCCCGACCTTACCCTTTTGCTGCTATTCCTGAGACGATGATTGCGTGAAAAAGACGTAGTCGACTGGTGAAAAAACGTTCCGATCAGCCTGCGCGGGTCACCGGATCCGCGGCTTCCCTGCTTTCGATCTCGTCGCTCTCGGCGGCCACTGAAATTCCGTAGACCCTGCCGCGCCTGGGGTTGTGCACCAGGGCCGGGCGGAAACACGCGATGCAGGTTCCTGCGGGATGGCGGACGCTGGGGTAGACGATGCCGCTTGATCCTGAAACGAGAAGCAAATTCGCCAGCGCCTGCGGAGCCGCATAGCACTGCGGAACCGGGCCGGGCTTGAGGCAGTCTGTCTGTTCCGCTTCGTCGAGCACATGGAAACGGCCGGCGAAATCCGCGAGGAAGTCGGCATAGTCAAAAGTCTGCCGGCCTTTGAAACGGGCTTCGCGGAGGAATCGGCGCTTGTGAAACGCTACCTCGCGAATGGAGGTGTCGAGTTCGAGGCCGGCATACCAGGCGCCGCGGCGCGCGTCGTTGAATCTGCCGCCGTGCGGGCCGGGATGCGTGAAGGCCGCGTTGACGATGTGCGCCTCAGGAACCTGGTAGACCAGCTCAAGCGGGCTGATGCCCGAGTTCCCTCCTCGCTCGCCTATCTTGCGCTCGTTGGTGGCCGCGTCCAGTTCGCTCAGGTCCGAAAGGGTTTTGGCGGGCAGCGGGAGCGTCTCGAGTACGCTTCCGGTTGTGAACTTGGTTGGGATGAGGCGGTGGGTTTCGCGATGGTCAAAATTCTGGAGGTGGGCCACCTATCGCCCGCCTCGCGCGGCATCGAGGAGGCTGCGGACCTCGTGGAAGCCGGGGATTCCGTTGCGGATAACGTATTCGATCGGAGTTTGGCCGCCGAAGAGGATATTGTCGTTCGGCTGCGTCATCCAGCGGTTCGCCCACTCTTCGGGCAGCAGGATGTGGAGAGCTTTGTAGATGCCGACAATATAGGAGATTCGCGTCAGCTCGTCCTGGCGCAGCGTTCCCGCAGCCGTCCTAAGTTTGTACAGAGTGGACCGCGGAACGCCTCCGAGCAGCTCTCCGATCTTCTCCTGCGAAAGTCGCCACCTGTCTGCGATGGCGAAAAGCCCGTCCACGGCTGACTGGCTCAGACGCTCCCGGGTTTCAAGTCGGCTCAGGTCGGGCGTTGCGTCGAATTGAAATCCGGCGGGGGCGAAGGTGGGTAGCGTTGCCATTGGCTTTGCCCTCCTATAGGTACATTGTAAACCAATTGTCTCGATTTGTACGGTTTTGTGTTTATATAGAAACATAAAAAATCCAGACCTGCGAATCCAGCCAAATAGAAAAAATTACCTTGCCTATGCGATAGGTCTCACTTAGAATCCGCAGCTATCGTCAGCACACAGGAGGTCCACATGGGTTCAAAGGATGTGTTCACTGTTCCCGGGGGCCTGGCCACAGAAGGCGAGCTCCTGGGCTCTGCAGAAGGGGTTGGGGTGCAGGCTGGCCTCTACACCTTCATCATTGACTCCTT
>JASIJW010000059.1:0-7473 GCA_030050035.1 Acidobacteriaceae bacterium
GTGAACGGCGTGCACGCCATCGAGCACGGAGACTTTACCCCGGTGAGCGTTCGTCCGACCTTCCAGTTCACGAATCTGCTCAATCTTGTAACCGACCAGCCGTTCAATGAGACAGGAGTTTCTCTCAATCCAAGCAATGGCCAGGCCGGCAAGGTGATCTTCGGCGGCCAGGAGAATCCTTTTGGGATCTTCGCCCAGGACGACTGGAAGCTGAAATCGAATCTGTCGCTCACGCTGGCGCTCCGCTGGGATTACTACTCCAACCACACTGCCTGGGGCAACAGCGGATTTCAATTCAGCAACCTGCTCTTAGGCACGGGCAGCACCTTTGCCCAGCAGATCGCTGCCGGGACCGTGACACCGGTGAGCGGCGTCTTTGCGAGCCCCATCAATAATCTCTGGAGCCCGCGCATCGGGTTCTCGTGGGATCCTTCGCGCCGTGGAACATGGACCGTCCGTGGAGGCATCGGCCTCTTCCACGATTGGGTGGCGCTGGGCCAAAGCGTAGATGAGATGCGCCTCAACCCGCCCAGTCTGATCACGCCTGTGTTCAGCGTGCAAACGCCGAGCCTGCCAGCGCCGCTGTTCGCGCTGGCGCCCTCCGGCACGTATCCCTTCAACTTCCCGCTGCCCACTCTCTCCGCAGCGCAGTTAGCCTCTCTTGGCGGCGGAATCGCCAGCGTAGTTGCTATGGATCGAAACTTCAAGGCTCCGTATGCCGTAAATTACGTTGTTGGCGTTGAACATGAGTTACCCCACCAGTACGTCGTAGGAGCCAGCTATGCCGGATCCGAGGGGTACGACCAGCTCACCGGAACCGACGTGAACCGCTTTGCGGGATCGCTGATTCAAAACAATGGAACGCTCGTTCGACTCAATCCGAATTACGGCACGATTAACTATGTGGACAATGCGAATCAGAGCACGTACAACGCGCTGATCGTCACTTTCCGCGGCTCACCTGCTGAATACGCCCGTTTCCAGGGATCATATATGTTCTCGAAGGTTGAGAACTATCCCGAGGCGGGCACGCGCTTTGACCAGGACACTGGTTTGGGCATCCCTGATCCAACGCAATACTTCAGCTACCGCGGACCTGCCAACTGGGATGTCCGGAACCGCTTCTCGCTCTCCGGTACCTATACGGTTCCAGGCATGCACGCAGGCCCAGGAAAAATGATTACGGGAGGCTGGCAGGCGACGAGTATCGCGGTTATTGAGACCGGCGCACCATACTGGGTCTATACGTCGAATCCTTTCAGCGCAGCAAATTACGGCAGCGCCAACTATAACCAGAGCTTTGGCGACTACAACGCCGACGGCGGCAGTTGGGCTGTCCCCAATGTTCCGTCGAATAACGGTTCGTACCTCGGATCGCACAGCCGCTCGACCTACATCAGTGGGGTATTCGGGAATCCGACAACAGGCGCCGCGCAGGCGGTGTTTCCTGTTCCTACCGAGGGTACCGACGGGAATGAGCCACGCAACCTCTACCGCAATCCAGGCATGATCCAATGGGATGCCAGCCTGATCAAGAACAATCCGATCGAACGGCTCGGACCCGGCGGCAATTTGCAGCTCCGGTTCGATTTCCTGAACCTGCCCAACCATGTGAACCTGAGCACAGTGGATCCCAACATGGCCGACAGCACATTCGGCAAGGTCACCTCAGCACTTCAGTCACGTCAACTGCAGCTCGGGGTTCGCGTGGCCTTCTAACAGAGTTGCTGTTATCACCTCTACCGATCATTGGGGCTTTCAACCTAGCCCTGCAACTCGTCACGTCTACCTTTTCGGTGGCAACGTTCTGGTATTTGATGTCCGGAGGGGGAATTGACATCAGTTGCGAAGAAGCAGCAGACGGGGTACTCAAGGAACGGGATGCAGCCGGAGCCGCAGCAGCCAGAGGAAATGCCGGGAATGGTAATCGACCGAGGAGGGTCTCCTTCAAGAAATGGAGGAACTGGAGCAAAAGATAGGACCAAAGAAGTTCATGGAACTGCTGATGGAGGCTTCCCGCTAAAAAAGTGAAGGGGACCTGCTCAACTGGCTCCTACTCCAAAGCTTAATTTCAGGCACGCCGCGATATTTCTCAATCAGCCCCAAAATGCAAACACGGGAACCCGGCTCGGGCAACTTGCCAACCGCCAGCCTGTCCTCTCCCCAAATCACGATTGTAAATATTTGATGCGGATAGGGAGCGTCCAAATTGATGAACGTTGGCTTTTCTCTGCTGCTCGTCGCAGTCCGCTCATCGGCGACCTTACCACAGACCGTGGCCTTTTCACCAACATGATTCTTGGCGTCTGCGGCTGAAATCGATTGTGCGCTGAGGGGTACGAGAGCAAGTCCAAACACCGATAGAAGGAGCAACTTTGACCGTTCCATGCAAACCTCGCAACGGATCGGAAGTCGGGAAACACGATACTCCCACAAATCGAATCAGAAGTCCATATCCGAGTCGTTAAAGCTTTGCTCCCGTAGAGTACGGCGTCCGGCCTCGTATCGGTTCTGAGCCGTCTGGAGAGCGGCCCACCGTGACGCCGATGGATCTGGAAATGTACGAGGAGACCAAACGGGAGAATACGACTGTCTATGCGTGGTGATGCTCATGGCTTGCCATGGCCAGGCGCAACCATCAGGAGATTCAGGAATTGGCGGGACATAAGACAATCACCATATCGGCACGATGCGCGCACCTGTCACCGGATCATAAGCTCTCAGTGATTGGCCGCATTTCGGCAAGTGCGGCGGGAAAGGCTACGGCCGGGAGCAACAGCCACCAGAACCGCCAGTCGCCAGTGTGGACGGGAAAAATCAGACTTCGGCTCGGACAGTTGCATTAAGTTGTTGATTTGGCTGGTGCCCTGA
This sequence comes from Acidobacteriaceae bacterium, assembly GCA_030050035.1. Taxonomy (GTDB): domain Bacteria; phylum Acidobacteriota; class Terriglobia; order Terriglobales; family Acidobacteriaceae; genus Telmatobacter. Next base: position 2,872 of record JASIJW010000059.1, read on the forward strand.
GGGGGACTTGAACCCCCACGTCCTGTTAGGGACTGCGGATTTTAAGTCCCCCTACGGCATCCCTTAAAAGCCGCAATCACCTGTATTTACAGGCCTTTTCGCAATCTTGCCCCGATGGGTCCGTGAAGATCGGTGTGGACTGGTCCCGATTGGATAGTCACGAATCGGTCACATCGGTGTATGCCGGTTCCGCGATAAATCCCCCCAATCTGGATCTGCTAAGCGATTTTCAATCGTGCTGGTCCTAGTGTTTTTGGGAGTTGCTCTGTCGCCCGATCCGCTACCCCGACAACAGCCTCGGACCTTAAGGAAGCCTGCCAAAAAGCAGGCACTGCGGTCTCTGACAAAGGAAAGTGGGAAGGCAAACACCCAGATGACATTTTTGCCGTAAGCCAGTGCAGGACTTATCGAGGGCTGGATTCAAGAATCAAGTCGATTTGGGATATCGCCTCGGCATTGGTTCAGCACCTGAAAGACACGCCTCTGGATTCTGGAAATCGGCAGATCTACTTCTCCAGCAAATTCTTCTCGATTACGGGCTCATCACTACCAGGCTGATTCCCACTACTTCCCCCGACTGCGAGCACCTATCAGCCAACTTCGGCGGGGTCCGGGCAAGAAAACTTAATAATGCAGATTACCTTCGTTATTTCTGAAAAAGTTGACATATAATTCCGAAAAGGCCAAAGGCGACGGTTTCTAACGTTGCTAGTTTTGTGCAACGCACCTTCCTGTGCTGTCCTGTGCTGCGCTTAAGTTGCCTATCCGAAAAGCTGAAGCCGTCAGTTTCTAACGTTGCTGGTTTTGCGCGACACCTTCCGATGCAGCCCTTAAGTTGCCCTTTCCGAAAGAGCTAAAGGACGGTTTCTAGCTAGTTTTGTGCAACGCACCTTCCTTTGCTGCCCTTAAGTTGCCCATCCGAACAAGCTAAAGACGCGGTTTCTACGTTGCTAGTTTTGTGCAACGCATCTTCCTATGCTGCCCTTAAGTTGCCCGAATCGACGCCCCTCGCGTGTCGTTTGGCGGAGGGCATGAGAAAGTGTGAAAGCTTCAGCGCGTCCGGCCCCGAGTCTGCTGAATTAAATCGCAATTTTTGTCCGGAATAACGCAAGGAGCCACCATGGGTTCAAACGTGTTACCAAGCCTCAGCACAAATTATTTATCCGGCACGACAGAGCCACGTTCCTTGTCGATTGCCTTGATCGGACCGGACCAGAGCAGACGCAGAATGATGTCTTTGGCTCTGGCGGAAGATGGCCGCGCGAGCGTCAGTGAGTTTGAGAGCTACCCGAAACGTTCTGACCAGCTTCTATGGCTGACTGAGCAGTCGTTCGATGTGATTGTCCTCGACCTGGACTGCGACCCGAATGTCGTACTGGAGTTGGTGGGTAAATTCAGCGTCAACGAGTCTGCGACGGTGATGGTGTATTCGGAGCAGGCGGACACAAAGCTGGCGGTGCGCTGCGTGCGCGCGGGCGCCAGCGAGTTCCTGCTGCTACCGCTTGAAGCGGGCGTGGTGACCGAGGCTCTGGAGCGGGCACGGGAAATTCGTGTCGAGAAGACGCAGCCGGCACAGGCAACTGTGGGACACCTGTTCGCTTTTGTCTGCGCAAAAGGTGGGTGCGGTGCAACCACAATCGCCTGCAACCTTGCCATTGCGCTGGCCGCGGATACCAGCCAGAAGACCTTGCTGATCGATCTTGCGCTTCCTATCGGAGACGCCGCGCTCGCCTTGGGAGTTGCCGCGGAGTACTCGACAGAGGATGCTATCCGAAATGCCGGCCTCCTGGATACGCGGATTCTGAATCAACTTCTGGTGAAGCATCGCTCCGGACTTTATGTGCTCGCTGCTCCGAGCGACATTCCCGGGACGAAGGGCAGCGGAGACGCAATCGACAAGTTGATCGCCGTGGCCCGTAGTGAATTCGATCATGTGATTGTAGATGTGGGATCGCGGATCGACCTGATGGGCACGACTCTCTTCAGGCAAGCTTCTACCGTGTACCTGGTGACATTGAGCGGTGTCTCGGAACTGCGCAACTCAAATCGCCTCATCTCTCAGTTCTTCCCCGCGGGCGGGCCGAACCTGGAGATCGTGATCAACCGGTTTGAGAGCTACCTGCTGAGAATAAAAGAAGACGATCTCGCCAGGGCTCTGGGAAGGCCGGTGCGCTGGACGGCTCCCGAGGATCGGGATGTTGCCCGCGAGATGCAGAACGGAGAGATCGGCACGGGAAGCACGCGCATTTCGCGCCTGAGCATGGAAATGGCCGCCGCCATTACCGACCGTGCTGTTCTGCAGGAAAAGAAAAAGGATTCCAGACCGAGGGTATCCATTAAAGCTGAGAGTTGCGGCGAGTACGAAATGCCGGACGTTATGTATGTGCCTCCGGTCATTGCGCCTCCGGCCTTTGCGCCGGCCACGCCCGTGATTCGCTGGCCGATGCCCGCGCAGATTGCCTACGGGGAAGCGCTGTCCGCGGCTCAGCTTAACGCGACAGCGTCGATTGCGGGAACACTTGTCTATTCACCTCCTTCAGGCAACGTTCTTCCGGCGGGAACGCACGAGCTCTCCGTGTCCTTCACTCCGGCGAACAGCGAGCATTACACCGCGGCACAGGCCACGGTGACGCTTGAAGTGGAGAGAGCGACGCCGGCCATGGCGTGGCTGAAACCCGGTTCAATCGCGTACGGCACGGCACTCGGCGCCGGGCAGTTGAATGCAACGGCTTCAGTGCCTGGGCGATTTGATTATTCTCCCGCGCCGGGCGAGGTGCTTGCCGCGGGAACTCACACGCTCTCGGTGATATTCACTCCCGAGGAGAGCGAGAACTACGTTACAGTCAAACGCAGTGTGCCGATCGTTGTGAAGAGCGCGGCGCCGACGGTCGCATGGTCCAGCCTCGATCCGATGCTGTACGGCACGCCGGTCAGCGACGGCCACCTCTGCGCGACTGCAGCCGTCCCCGGTAAGTTCGAATACTCAGTGAAACCGGGCGAGATGCTCGATGCGGGATCGCATACGCTGACCGCGCGATTCACTCCCACCGACAGCGCGAACTACACCAGCGCCGAAACCAGCGTGGAGTTGATTGTGGACAGGGCGACGCCGGTCATTACCTGGTCGAGCCCGGATCCGATACCGAACGGCACGCACCTCAGTGAAATGCAACTGTGCGCCACGGCGTCAGTGCCGGGAAGACCTGACTATTCTCCTGCGTCGGGCGCGGTGCTGGGGGCGGGGATGCACGGGCTTTCTGTGACGTTCACCCCGGCGGACACGAAGAACTACACGAAGGCTGAAGCTGAAGTGACGCTTCATGTAGCCAAGGCCCTGCCGGTTCTTGAGTGGACGAATCCCGATCCCATACGGTACGGCACCAAGCTCAGCGCGAAGCAGCTTTGCGCCATGGCCTCTGTGCCGGGGGAATTCGACTACACTCCCGCGCTGGGCGAGGTTCTGACGGCGGGAACGCATACGCTCTCGGCAACGTTCATTCCAGCCGACAGCGCGAACTTTGCTCCGGTGCGAGAGACCGTATCGCTCGAGGTAGCCAAGGCAATCCCGAGCGTTGCATGGCCCGCACCGCACTCGATTCGGTCCAGCACCGTACTTGGCGATCAGCACCTCTGCGCCACGTCGCCGCTGCCTGGAAAGTTCGAATACACTCCAGGTCTCGGAAAGGCGTTGCCGGCTGGTACGCATACCCTCTCAGTCACCTTCACTCCAAGCGACACGGAGAACTACGCCACCACGCACGCTACCGTGACAATCAAGGTGGTGGACAGGCCTGTGCCGGCGGCGGGTAAGCCCTCCGCCTATTCCGATGCCGCCGAGAAAGCGAACGACGCCACCACGCGGGGCGCTGCTTCTCAGAACGTCGAGAAGGCAACTTCACCCATTGAGTGGCCGTCGCCTCCTGAGCCCATCGAGTACAACACAGCGTCGAGTGCTGCTCAGTTTGACGCCACGCCGCCGTCGCCGGCAGTGTTTAAAGACGTTCTCGCTGATGGCGAGGTGTTGGTGCCGCGAATGCAGACGCGCGCCGCAATTCCGCCTCTGCCGGACGCGGAAACGCTCAAGCCGGCGCACGCAAAGGCTGAGCCTCAAGCTGAACGTGGCGCTTCGGAGCCGCCGGACTCCGCCAAGGTGGAGAAATTTCCGGAGCCGGTTCAGAAATCCGAGCCTGCCCTGCGTCCGGCGCCGGCGGCCGAGGCAACCTCAATGGTCGATCCGCTGGATTGGCTGATAGTTCCTGCAGACCAGCCTCGGGCGAGTGGATACGGTCGCGAGGTAAGCGAAACCAAGGAAGCTGGGCATAAGAAGTGGATATTTGTGGGCGCAGGCGCTCTGCTGCTGTTGTGCATCCTCTGGGCTTTCTTCTTCGTGCATTCAAGGCCGAAGAGCTCGGCGCGTGGCACAACCACGCAAGTTCCGGTCACGGCCGATGCTCAGTCGAGCTCGGATGAATCGACGGCAGCGTCCACGCTGGTGGTAACGCCGAATGGGCCCATTACACCGGCCAACGCGGCGAAACCGTCGCCAGGGCAGAGCCAGGACGCGCAGGCGCAGGACCAATGGACACATGCGCCCGTGCTGCC
>JASIJW010000475.1:0-3677 GCA_030050035.1 Acidobacteriaceae bacterium
ATGTATATGCGCCACGAGGCCGGCCACGCGTTTAATTACGCCTACGAGCTTTACAAAACGGAAGAATGGCGCAGCCTCTTCGGACCGTTCCGGCGGCCTTACCGCGACAACTACAAGCCGGTTGCGTTTTCGCGCCAGTTCGTGCGGCATATGGAGGGCTGGTATGCACAAAAGCATCCTGACGAGGACTTCGCTGAGACGTTCGCGGTATGGCTAACGCCTCGCTCCAACTGGAGGAAGCGATATCAGGACTGGGGCGCGATGAAGAAGTTGCTGTATGTGGATCGCATCGGCCGCAAGCTTGGCGATGCCGAACCATCGGTTGCACGCGGCGATACCGATATTACAGTTGACGAAATGGATGTGACGGTCGGCGAGTTCTATCAGCACGCGCTGGACCGTCAATTCGACCAGCAGCTCTCCCCGGCCGAGCTTCCGCTGGACACCGATCTGCGCGACATCTTTAACGTATCGAGGCGCCGCAGGAAAAATATTCGCCCGGCGGTCGATCTTCTCAGGGAAAATCGCAAGGTCCTTGTCGACAAGGTCAATTACTGGACGGGCGTACAACGCCCGCTGGTAAAGAAGCTGGTGGAAACCATCGAAACAAAGGTCGGCGACCTGGGCCTGCGCGCCGACATAAAATGTGAACGGGAATATTTGACTGAGGTGACAGTGTACGCAACCGCATTGGCGATGAACTACATCACGCGAGGCAAGTTCATTTTGCCCTGATGGGTTGTTCACATTTGCCGTTGATGGCGAATGCAGGCGATAGAAAACAGCGCAGAGGGATCATGGCAAACCTCAAAGTAACGATCCTGCACGACGTTTGGGACGAGGGCCCGCCTGAGCCTGAACCGGAGCCAGTAAAGGCGCCGCGCGGCCGGAAAGGCAAAGTCCCGAGGAAGAAAAGAGATCCGCTGCACGACCGCGAAGAGATCTTCGAGGCGCTGACAAAGCTCGGCCACGAACCTTCGTATCACGTTCTCGACGGCAAGAATCAATCGCTGCTTGCGCTGGCAAAGTGCGGCGCGAACCTGGTGTTCAACCTCACTGAGTCCTACGCCGGCGATGACACGATGGACAAGAACATCGCCGCCTATCTTGAGCTGCTGCATTTGACCTATACCGGCGGCGGCCCGCAGGCTCTCTACCTGGCGCAGGACAAGTCGGTCGCGAAAAAGATCTTCGACTTTCACAAGATCAAAACGCCAGACTTCGCCATCTCCTACAAAGGCCGCACCGAGCACGCTCACGACATCGAATTTCCGCTTATCGTCAAGCCTGTTTCCGAAGACGGATCGATCGGTATCGACGCAGGTTCCGTTGTCGACAGCGTAAAGGAGCTGATGGAGCGCATCGACTACATTCACGAGGAATTCGACAGCCCTGCGCTGATTGAGGAATATATTGAAGGCCGCGAAATTTACGCTTCCGTTCTCGGTAATGACAGCGCCGAGGTTCTCCCGCTCATTGAGCTCGATCTCTCCAAGCTTCCCAAGGGCACGCCGCGGATCGCCTGCCAGGACGTGAAGTTCGATCAGGAGACCGAGGCCTTCAGGGTGACAAAATCCGCTCCCGTCGAAGATCTTGATGAGGAGACCACACAAAACTTGAAGGACACCGCGCTTGCCGCCTATCGCGCGCTCAAGCTGCGCGACTATGGCCGCATCGATATGCGGCTGAACAAAAAGGGACAGGTGTACGTCATCGAGGCGAATCCGAATCCCTGGCTCGCCAGCGCCGCCGAATTCACCCTGGCAGCGAAGAAGGCCGGCTACTCGTACACCGAGATGATCGAAAAGATCGTGGAACTGGCCCGCGCTCGCGCGACGTAGTGTCAGTGCATGGCGATGTTCTCATTCGTTCCCGGATATTTCGGCCCGGGTAGAAATGATGAACATCGCTGTTCCCGCGAGCTTCGCGCACCTTCCGGCCACAATCATCGCCCGGTTACAGGCCACTGGCGCCGGAAGGATGTCTGGTGCGGGTCTACTGGGAAAGGCAACAGAGCAAGAACAATTCTGCGAGCAACAAACACAGTTCCCATTTTGTCTTCCGTCAGAAGCGAGAATGGTACGACGAAATTATAGAAGCGCTCCGCGGGGCGCGCCCCATAAGACAAAATGAGTTTGCTTCTTGATGTTAATTCGCCAAGTTTGCTAGGATTGATGTCGTTCCGATCTGATATATCACGATCCGACTCTATGAAAATCTTCGCTGTTGGCGCAACCTCACTCGTTGTTTTGGCGATGCTGCTCCTGGCTCCTTGCGGGATAGCGGCTAGCGCACAGGAGCTATCGGCTCCCAACCCCCAACTGGCTTCAAAGGAAGTGAATGAGCGGGTTGATGCACTGCTGAAAAAGATGACGCTCGATGAAAAGATTGGGCAGTTGGTGGATATCTCGGCCGGTTTCGCTACCGGCCCTGGAGACCAGCACCTGAAATATGACGAGATGGTGGAACATGGCCAGGTGGGAGCGTTGGTAAATGTGATCGGGGCCGAGGAGGCCAATTACTACCAGCATCTTGCGGTGGAGAAGACGCGCCTGCACATACCGCTCCTTTTCGGGCTGGATGTGATTCACGGACACCGAACGACATTCCCTATTCCGCTGGCGATTGCGGCGAGCTGGGATCCGAAAGCAGCAGAGACGGTAGCGCGCACGGGTGCAGTGGAGGCCCGGGCTGACGGAATTGATTGGGTATTTTCGCCGATGGTGGACATTGCGCGCGATGCGCGCTGGGGACGCATCGTCGAGTCGAATGGCGAAGACCCATATCTGGGGTCGGCAATGACCCGTGCCTGGGTGCATGGCTACCAGCAGGGAGATCTCTCCAAGCCGGATTCGGTGGCGGCGTGCGTGAAGCATTTCGCGGCCTATGGAGCAGCCATTGCGGGACGCGACTACAACGCCGTGGACATGAGCCCAATCACTCTTCGCCAAATATATCTGAGGCCGTATCACGCGGGTGTAGAGGCTGGTGCGGCGACGATGATGAGCGCATTTAATTCTATAAACGGCATTCCGGCCAGCGCGGACCCGTTGACATTGACTCAAATTCTACGCAACGAATGGGGATTTGATGGTTTTGTCGTTTCCGATTGGGCGGCCGTGGGTGAACTATTGAATCATGCCATTGCTGCCGATGGCGCAACCGCCGCCCGCAAGGCGCTGGAAGCCGGCGTGGACATGGATACGGAAAGCGATCTGTTCGGGACAACTCTCGGCGCCCAGGTGAGGTCGGGAAAGATTCCGGAATCCGTTGTGGACGAGGCAGTGCGGCGCGTGCTTCGAGTGAAGTTTGCGCTGGGTTTGTTTGATCACCCTTACGCCCGACTGGAGCCAACGTACGAAGCCACGCTGCAACGCCGTGCATTGGCCCGAAAGGTGGCTGATGAAACCATGGTTTTGCTCAAAAATGATCCGGTGAACGGTTCGGGCCCGCTGCTGCCGCTGGCTAAGAAGGCCGGGACGGTGGCATTGATCGGGCCCATGTCCGACAACGCGGCAGAAATGCTGGGAGCATGGTCGGGCCAGGGCAATCCCAAGGACGTTATCACGTTGAAAGAGGAGTTGGAGAAGCGGCTGGGCAACCGGCTGCTGTACGCCGAGGGATGCGGATTGCTCTCCGGCGAGGATGCGAACGCACTGAAGAGCATCGAGACGGGC
>JASIJW010000476.1:0-6530 GCA_030050035.1 Acidobacteriaceae bacterium
GCAGACGCAGGCGCAAACGCTATACCCCTCGACGCGCTCTCGGCCGCGGTGAACAAGCAGTATCTGGCTTCTGAGGAAGCGGTCGGCACTCTGGCGAGCAACGGAACGTATCTCAAATTCACATCGAACACCAACAACAACATCGATAACACGCAGTATCTCACCCGGCTCGACGAGGCGATCGGTGACAAGGACCACCTGACCGGCCGGTACTTCTATAACCAGGACAACTTCCAGCGGCCGTTTACTGCGCCTCTGGGCTATTTCGCCGCAAACCTCTTCCGCAACCAGTCGCTGACCATCAGCGATGCTCACATCTTCTCGAACACGCTTACCGGCGCGGTCTACGGGAGCTTCTACCGCGGCGGGCGGACGCAGATTCCCGTGGCGCCGGGGCTGAAGACACTGCAAGACCTTGGGCAGAACGCTCCCTACGGCAGCCCCAATGAGAGCCTCGTTCCGTTCCCCGGCGTGCGCGCGCAAATCTCCGGATACGTCGAGGCCTTCTCCGGCGGCGCGCTCACCCAGGACGCGACGACCTTCGACTTCACAGCCAGCGTTGTGAAGCTGGCGCACAAGCACACGCTTACGATGGGTGGCGACCTGGAACGCGATCGCATCGACATGGATGATTACTCGTACACCCCCGGTGACAGTACCTCGCCCGGCTTCAATGGCGTGAAGACAGAGCCGGCCAATGGTGCAACCCCAACCGGCTTTACGAGCACGGGCAACGCCCTTGCCGATTTCTATACCGGCTATGAGCAGGACTATTACATGGACAACGGGCGCAAGGCCTATCTGCGCGAGGTGCGGCCTTCGCTGTTTATCCAGGATGACTGGAAGCTGAACCCGAAATTGACGCTGAATCTCGGCCTTCGCTGGGATCCGTGGCTGCCGCCGATCGACGACAACGGCACGCTGGTCGGCTTCGATCTGGCCAACCCGAATTTCCAGTCCACAGTTGCGCCGCTCGCGCCCAAAGGCATGTGGTTCGTCGGTGATCCCGGCCTATCTGACTCGGTGTACAAAAACAACTGGAAGGACTTTGCGCCGCGCGCCGGCTTTGCCTATAACCTCTTCGGCAACGGCAAGTCTGTTGTGCGCGGCGGTTACGGCATCTTTTACGGCTTGCCAGAGGGGTTGCTCTACCAACGCACTGACGCCATGCAGCCCGTCGATCTCTACCTCGAGATCGACCCCTTGAACGTGCCGTGGGATGCACCTTTTGCCGGCTTTCCGGGCGGCGATCCCTTTCCGCGCGGCCACGTTACTCCTTCGCAGTTCAAGACCTATAACTTCATCCAACCGCTCTCGGGCGGCGTGCTGAATCCGGCTTCGAAGGTGGAGTATACGCAGGATTACAACTTCGTGGTCGAGCAGGACCTGGGACACGGCTATGCGATGAATGTAGGCTACGTGGGCAACCACGCCGAACATGTAATGGCCTCGCGCCAGTTCAATCCATTCGTGTTCACGCCCCCGCCGGCGTCGGGCTTCGAAACCACCCGCACCTACCCTGGACTGGGCGCGGTTGAGCTGGCCGATTCCTACGATTGGGAGAAGACGAACGCGCTGGAGATCAACGTTACACGCCGGTCGGCTCACGGCCTGACTTTGCTCTCGAATGTGGTGTGGATGAAGACCATCGACGTCGGTTCGTCGGGCACCGAAGGACAGGATGGACCGTCGAATCCATACAACTTCCAGAGCTATGTTGGCGTGGCCGACTTCGACCAGGCCATTCGCATTACCGGCTCGGCCAACTACGTCTTGCCGCGCTTCCACGTCAATTCCTTTGCCGGATCGATTGTGAACGGATGGCAGGCCAACGCGATCGTCACCTCGCAGTCCGGCTTGCCGATCACCATTAGCAGCGGCGTGGACAACTCGAAGTCCGGCATCAACAACGATCTGGCGACGTTCACCGGCATCAGCCCCAAGCGTCCTGCCGGCGCTTCGAAGATCACGGAATGGTTCAATCCCGCGGCCTTCGAGAAGAATCCAGCTCCTTCGGCTGCCAATGGCTATGCGCAGTCCTTCGGCAACGTGCCCCGCAATTCGCTGCGCGGCCCCGCGTATGAGGACACGGACATGTCGCTCTTCAAAGACATCGCTGCCGAGAAGCGCATCCATGGCCAGTTCCAGGCCGAGGTATTCAACGCCTGGAATCACACCAACCTGGGCAACCCGACATCCTCGGTCAGCTCGGGGACGTTCGGACAGATCACGGCCACAAGCACCAGCAGCGGTACCGTCAACTCGACCACTACCGTCGGTGCGCCGCGCGTATGGCAGTTCGCCGCCAAGGTAATCTTCTAACAACAATCACAGTCGCAAAAACGAAAGCGGGTGGAGGTCTAAACCTCCACCCGCTATTTTCTTGCTTCGCCGGCGGTGAGTTACTTGAGTTGCCGCACCGGCATCCCCTCAGGAATCTTCACTTCAAACTCATTGGCGGGAAGGTCGACGTTCTCCTGAACGCGTATGACGTCGAGCGTGAGCAGAATGCCCTCGATTGGCCGCTTGATTACCACCTTTGAAGGATATTCTCCGGCGTCGAAACGGGTATAGCCGCTGTACGTGATGACGGTGGTCAAGTTGCCCTGCGCATCGTACAGATCCTGCTCGTAGGGGCGCATGTCATCGCGGTGAAAGGTCACCTGGCGCACCGGCACCAGTTGGCGGCTGCCCTCCTTGTTCCTCATCACGGTCAGCACATATTCGGGCTCCGTGTACAAGTGCTTTTTGGACGGGTCCTCAATGGTCTCGGAATCGGCCGAGACCATGAACGAGTCATCGGGTTCGAGCCCGCGCACCGCGATCGCATCGAAAAAGAAATCGGGACGCAGGTTTTCGAGCTGATTCGGCGATTTCTCGGTGACGGCGTTTGTGCCATCGATGGCAATGTTCTTAGGCGGGATCACCAGCGTGAACCGGTCGCCGTTGCTCGCCATATTGAAGATGGGCATTCCGAGGTAGGTCCCGTAAACACGAATGAGCCGAGGCTTGCCGATGATGATGTAGCCACGGGCGCTCGGAAAGACCTTTTCCACACCTTCGGCGCTCTTCAGTTCGGTGGCCTGGATCAGGACTGTCGCAGTCAGGTTCTTCAAGCCGTTCCAACGATCGTTGATCTGCGCGACCAACTGGTCCGGAGTGGCTGTTTGCACTAGCGCCGGCGCCTTGGGCACAGGCAGATGACGCGTGGTGGGGAAGAGCGAACAGCCCGAAAGAGCGAGCGGCAACGCCATGGCCGCGCAGCAGCCGGCACGCGACAACACCCGTCGAGAGGGCATCCTCATTGCGCACCTGCCTGCTTCATGGCTTTGCGGTAGCCGGCTACGTTGTGGATGTGCTCATTGAGGGTGGCGGAAAAAAGCGAATGGCCCTGTGGATTGTTGCCTGCAGCCACGAAATAAAGATAATCGGTGGCGGCCGGGTGCAGCACGGCGCGCAGCGACGGGATACCTGGATTGGCAATAGGCCCTGGCGGCAGCCCGGCGTGCCGGTAATCGTTATACGCCGTATCGGTCGCGAGATCGCTCTTGTAAATTGTCCCGCGCCAGCGGCCTTCAAGCTCAAGGCCGTAAATCACTGCGGGGTCGGCCATGAGCGGCATGTTCTTACTCAGCCGGTTCACGAAGACACTTGCCACCAGCGGCCGTTCGGCTTGCACTGCGGTTTCGCGTTCCACGAGCGAGGCCAGCGTGACTACCTCGTGCACGTTTTGGCCCTGACCGCCGTTCAGGCCGATTTGCGCGGCTACCGTGCGGAATTGCCGCACCATCACTGCCATCATCTGCGCCGGGCTTACCGGAGGCGAAAACTTGTAGGTGTCCGGAAACAAGTAACCCTCGAGGCTCTTCGCGTTCGGATCGAGATCGGCAATGAGTGCGGTCTGGCTGGCCGCAGCGCCAAGAAAATCTTCACGCGAGCCCAGGCCGACCTGCTCGACGCGCGTGGCGATGTCGAAGATATTGGCGCCCTCGGGAATGGTGAGCGCGATGGTGTACACATCCCCGCGGGCGATGCGGTCATAGACCTCGATGGCCGGAGCGGGGCGGTCGAAGCGGTATGTGCCGGCCTTCAGCTTGCGGTGAAGCGCCCAGCGGAGCAGGTCAAAGCCGTAACGGCTACGAACAATGCCGGCATCCTCAAGCTGGCGGCCAATGCGGATGGCCGACGACCCCGGGGCGATTCGCACGAACGTCTCCGCGCCGGGCCCATACGGCGTTAGTAGAAACCATCCCACGGCGCCTGCTGCCGCAAACAAAAGCACCAGGAATACCAGAAAACTACCTGCCGCGCCGGAACGTTTTTTTCTGCGGGTGCTACGGGTGCGCCTGGCCATTCCTTGGTTTGAAATCCCTTCTGTTTCTTGTAAAAGACGCTCGGAGCCTGGTCGCGGACTCTCTTTCTTTTGATTCTATCGGTTACACCGGCAGGGAAAGACCGTAAAGACCGTATCGACCAGCTAAAAATGCGCTTTAAGCTGGAAAGACGGGAGAAGCAAGGCTGGCTGCTCGAAACCAAATCCGCTATCTGGGACTCGACATCGGCAACCGCCGGATCGGCGTTGCCGTCTCAGACGAGCTTGGCTTGACGGCGCAGCCGGTGCTTACGCTGGAGCGCCGGCGCAGCGGCAACTCCATTGCGCGCGAGGACCTGCGCTCGCTGGCGCGCCTGGCCCGCCGTCATGGAGCGGCGGCGATCGTGGTCGGCAATCCTCTGCATCTCTCCGGCGACCTAAGCCCGCAGGCTGCGCGCGTTCAGGCCTTTGCCGCGGAGCTGGGCGCACTTACCGGGCTGCCTATTCACTTTTGGGATGAGCGGCTGACTACGCGCGAAGCCCACGAGATTCTCTACGGGGCCGGCCACGAGCGCCAGCAGCACCGTCGCGTAGTCGACCAGGTAGCCGCGACGCTCATTCTGCAGTCGTTCCTCGATGAGCAGCGAGCCCGTGCCCTTTAAAGCTTCGAAACTGGCCCACTACCGGAAAATTCCCCGAACCGACTCGTTCACCACGGTCCGCGTATAATGAAATCTCAGCACGGATGACCTCTCGCGGAGGCATCGGGTTACCTTCGCCTCTGCCACGGACAGTGAATGCCCGAACATATTAAAAGACAGCTTCTGAAAGAGATCAAGCAGCTTGAGCACGAACTGGCTCACGAACTGCCGGCCGAGATCAAGAAAGCAGTGGCGCTCGGTGACCTCTCAGAGAACGCCGAGTATCACATGGCCAAGCAGCGCCAGGACTTTGTCAACGCGCGCCTCGGCCAGCTTAAAAAGCGCATGGCCGAGCTGTCGCTCGTGAATCTCTCGAATATCCCGCGCGACCGCGCCGGCTTCGGCTCGACCGTGCTGGTCTACGACTCCACCAAGGACGAGGAGCTCGAATACCGGCTCGTGACCAGCGAAGAGTCCGATGTTTCGAAGGGCCTGATCTCGACGACCTCGCCAATTGGTCGCGGCCTTGTGGGCAAGCAGGTGGGCGAAGTGGCAACCATTGTGACGCCCAACGGCAAGCGCGAGCTTGAAATTCTCAAGCTGACCACCATCCACGACGAGGCCGACGACGAGGATGGGGACGAGGAAACAGAGCCGGCCAACGGCGCAGCGCAGTAGCGGAAAAAACTAGCTGCTAGCTTCTAGTCTCTAGCTTCTAGCTCTTCCACGGATGAAAGCGAAAATAACCGGCTTTGGCAGTAACACAGGCTAGCAGCTAGAAGCTAGGAGTTCACCGCTTAAATGACCTGGACCAGCGCATTCGGACGTGGCTGCGGTTGGTTGCTTGACCGCATTGTGCGCGGCCTGTCGCTCACGCGCATCTCGCCCAACGTGCTCACGTTTCTCGGGCTGGTGATCAACATCGCTGCAGCGTTCCTGTTCGGCCATGCCAACGCCGCCGACGCCGACCGCATGTTCCTATATGCCGCGCTGGTGATCTTCGGGGCGGGCATCTTCGACATGGTGGACGGGCGCGTGGCCCGCCGCACCAACCAGGTCACGGTCTTCGGCTCCTTCTTCGATTCGGTCATCGACCGCTACTCCGATGTGGTGCTGTTCTTCGGTTTGCTGGTCTACTACGGCCGCATTAACCGATTCCGCTACGTGGTGCTGGTGGCCTTCGTCATGGTCACCTCGCTGATGGTTAGCTACACGCGCGCTCGCGCCGAGTCGCTCATCGGCCAATGCAAGGTCGGCTTCATGGAGCGGCCCGAGCGCATCGTCCTCATCCTGCTGGGCGCGCTGTTCAACCACTGGGGCGCGATGGCGCCGGTGCTCTGGATCCTCGCCGTGCTCTCGACCATCACGGTCATTCACCGCATTCAGTACACCTACCAGAACACCAAGCATCTGGCGCCGATCAGCTGAAGAAAAAGTCAGCGCACTTCCTCAACGCTGTCATCCTGAGCAGCGCGAAGAATCTGCGGTTGAATTCTTTGTAATTTTCCGGATAGCCGGTAATCCGGGAAAAACTCTCAGCTCCTCGCTGGGGCTGCGGCAGCCTATTTCAATTTTGC